>JANQPS010001114.1 GCA_028285365.1 Thermoanaerobaculia bacterium
TCGGTGCGTGGTCTGTGACACCGTGATGACCGGCTCCAGACAGAGATCAGAGTTGGCTCGACAGGTCCTGAACGCCTGCAGCTCCGGCTCGACTCTCCAATAGTCGCGCACCGGAGCCATGGGCGTCTGGAACCTCGAACCGCTTTGGCCAGTCCAAGACGACACGCCACCCGTCGAGAAACGCTCCTCAGGCTGACCGGGGCTCGCGTCGCCTGAGAAGGTCCTCGCGGGTGGCGTGTCTTTCGCTAGCTCGCCGCAGTCTCAGGAACCCGCGCTCGAGGCCGCTGGCGCGGCAGCTCGGTCACGCCGCTTGCTGAAAGGCACCAGCATCGGAACCTGGCGTTTGTACTCCGTGTACTCGGGCAAGGCGCGCTCGAGATCACGCTCCTCGAACTGGATGGCCACCAGGATGTACGCCGCAGTCATGACTGCAAAGACCAGATGTGCCGAGGTCATGACCGGAGTGGACCAGAAAGCGAAGAACCAGCCCAGGTAGAGCGGATGGCGAATCAGGCGGTAGGGACCAGGCGTCACGAACTTGTGCTCGGTGTATGACTTGCCCCGAAGATGCAGCCAGACCTGGCGCAGCCCAAAGAGATCGAAGTGGTCGATCAGGAAGGTCGAGACGAGCACCAGTCCCCAACCGAAGACGCAGCCACCGATGAGGATCGCCTTGAGAATCGGCTCCTCCACAGCCCAGACGGTCCCTCCGAGAGGCTGCCAGAAGGCGAACAAGACGATCATCGCGAGACTCGAGAACAGAACGTAGGTGCTGCGCTCGATGGGTTTGGGGACGAACTGAGTCCACCAGCGCTTGAAAGCGGGGCGGGCCATCACGCTGTGCTGAACGGCAAACAGGCTCAGGAGTCCGAGGTTGATGAGCAGCGCTGGCCAGAATGCCATGGTGACTTCGCCGTCGATCGAAGTCGGGACGATGATGTTGCCCACCCATCCGATTGCGTAGAGAAAGACACCGAAGAAGATGACGTAGCTGATGACTCCGTATGTGAAGAACGCGAGACGTTTCATGATTTGCTCCAGTGTTGACAGCCCTGGGGCTGGTCGCGAGTGATCCAGCACTCGTAGGTTCCTGTTGCCTCCAAGAACGCAGGTGGGGTCTCGTCTCCGCCAAAAGAGATCGAGAAATAGCTCGGTATCCTGCCGATCAGCCTGGACAACCGGATTGCGAACCCGAGTTTCAGGCCAACGCCGAGGGCGTTGCGTCACCCCCGCACAGAGACCGAGCCCCGATCAGGAGGTTCGAGCGAGTGCACCGAAGAGGGCATCGATCGCTGGACCTGCCATACACTCTCGCCACGACGCCGCACTCGTCACGGAGACAGTGTCGATGAGGAACAATGCTCACACGACAGCTGCCGGCTTCAGCCACCCAACCAGCGTGCCGTGACATCGACGGAGCTACTGATCGCTGAGTCGACTCCTCGACGTCGACAGTTTGACCCGCTCTCCAACTCCACCCCTACTCGTCTCGACCCACTCGATGTCGACCACCACCGTTGAGCAGGCCGCGCGTCTCGCAATAGAACGTCATCCCAACGTGCTCGCCGTCGTCCCGGTCAAGAACCTGGACCAGGCCAAGCTCCGCCTGACGGATGCACTTGGACCCGCCGAGCGCTTCGAGCTCGCGCAGCGGCTTCTCGACGATCTCCTGGCAGCTCTGCAGGGGTCCTCGATCGCGTCCACTCTCGTCGTCACGGCAGACGAGACCGCATCCCGGATTGCTGAGCGACGTTCGTGCGGGGTCCTTCTCGAAGAGGCAACCGGTCTCAATCGCGCACTCGAACAGGCGGCGAGCCGGATCCAGCCGTACCGGGTCCCGGGCCTCTTGATTCTCCCTATCGACCTTCCTCTGGTCACTCCGCAAGACATCGACGCGTTGCTCGAAGCCCATCAGCTGGCCTTCGCGTCAGGTCCCGGAGTCTCGGTCGTGACTGATCGCCATCGCGACGGCACCAACGCTCTGCTCATGAGTCCTTCTGGAGCCATCCCGTTCGGGTTTGGCTCTGGCAGCGCAGATCGTCACATGGACAGCGCCAAGGAGTGCGGTGTGCCGTGCCAACTGGTCGAGTCGAGCCGACTGGCCATCGACCTGGACACGATCGAAGATCTGCTCCAGCTCATGTCCATCCCAGCCGACGGACCGACGTCGAGTGCGTTACGCTTCTTGGAGTCCGTCGATCTCGGCGGACTACAGACATGCAGCGCGGAAGCATCGTGTCGTTGACAGGTGCCGACCGACCGGTCGGCAGGCTACATGAGACGACATTCTGGCGAGTGACATTCTGGCGAGTGAGCTCATGAAAACACCAGGTCAGCCCTCAGATCAGCCCGGTAAGACACGGGACTCCATAGCCTCACGGCCGGTCCCCCGTCTCCTCGAAAGCGCCCACTCAGGAGATCGACTCACCTCTGAAGAGCTCCTGACTCTCTTCGAGAGCGCCACACTGGCGGAACTCCTGGAAGCGGCAGCAGACCTCCGCGATCAGGGACACCGCAACGTCGTCACGTACTCGCGCAAGCTCTTCCTCCCTCTGACCCACCTCTGTCGGGACATCTGTCACTACTGTGTCTTCGCCCAGGCGCCCAAGCCTGGTGAGCCCGCCTACATGAGCGTGGACCAGGTTCTGGAGCAGGCTCGAAGAGGCGCTGAGGCGGGGTGCAAAGAAGCCCTGTTCACCCTCGGCGACAAGCCAGAGGAACGCTGGTCCGCTGCCCGTCGGGCCCTCGACGACATGGGTCATGCCAGCACCCTGTCGTACCTCGAGCACGTGGCCGAGGTCGTCCACAACGAAACCGGGCTGCTTGCGCACCTCAACCCTGGACTGATGAGCGGTGACGAGCTCGCATCCTTGCGTCGCGTTTCAGCGTCCATGGGCATCATGCTCGAGTCGACCTCCGAGCGCCTCCTCGAGAAGGGCCACGCCCACTACGGCTGCCCGGACAAGATCCCCGCCGCTCGGCTCGCCACTCTGAACGCGGCCGGCGAGCAACACGTTCCCTTCACGTCCGGCATCCTCATCGGCATCGGTGAGACCGCCCGGGAACGCATCGAATCGCTCGTCGCACTGCGCGAGGTGCACGACCGCCACGGTCACCTCCAGGAGATCATCGTCCAGAACTTCCGAGCGAAGCCGGGCACCCGTATGGCCGCAGCTCCCGAGCCGTCGTTCGACGATCTGCTGCGCACCGTCGCCCTCGCCCGGCTCACCTTTGGCCCCGAGATGAGCATCCAGGTTCCTCCCAACCTGAGTGAGCTCGATCAACTCGCCGACCTGATCGCTGCCGGAATCAACGACTGGGGCGGCGTTTCGCCAGTCACTCCGGACTTCGTCAATCCGGAAGCTCCGTGGCCTCACCTCGAGCGTCTGGCACAGGAGACGGAGCACGCCGGCAAGGAGCTGCTCGAGCGCCTCACGATCTATCCTCGCTACGCGACCGAACCCGAGCGCTGGCTGGACGAGTCGATGCGCACCCCGGTCCTGCACCTGCGCGATGCCGACGGTTTTGCGCGCTGCGAGACCTGGTCCGCTGGCTCCAGCACCGAGACTCCGGCGCGAGAAGCCGTGCTGCTCAGCCCGGCCTCGCGCAGCCGTTACGGTCATGACTCCCCGTCTCTGGCTTCCGATCTGCGGACGATTCTCGACGGGGCCCTCGACCAGGAGCCCCCGGGAGAAGCCGAGATCGTCCGCCTGTTCGAAGCTCGAGGCGATGAGCTGGTTGCGGTCTGCGAGGCGGCCAACGAGCTTCGCCAACGGATCAATGGCGACACGGTCACCTACGTCGTCAATCGCAACATCAACTACACGAACGTCTGCTATTTCAAGTGCCAGTTCTGCGCCTTCTCGAAGGGCAAGCTAGCCGAGAACCTGCGGGGCAAGCCCTACGATCTCGACCACGAGGAGATCGCGAGACGTGTCGAGGAGGCGTGGAGCCGCGGTGCTACGGAAGTGTGCATGCAGGGCGGTATCCACCCCGACTACACGGGCGAGACTTATCTCGACATTCTACGGACGGTCAAAGAAGCCGCACCAGGTATTCACGTTCACGCCTTCACGCCACTAGAGGTCTGGCAAGGCGCCCAGACCCTCGGACTCGAGCTCCAGGATTACCTGCGGCTCCTCAAGGAGGCGGGTCTCGGTACTCTGCCGGGAACGGCCGCTGAGATCCTGGACGACTCGGTGCGCAAGGATCTCTGCCCGGACAAGATTCGCACCCACCAATGGCTCGAGGTCATGGAGGCTGCACACGGGATTGGCCTACGCTCCACGGCGACCATCATGTTCGGCCATATCGACGGTCCCATCAATTGGGCTCGTCATCTTCTCGAGGTCCGACAGCTGGCCGAACGAACGGGCGGCTTCACCGAGATGGTCCCGCTGCCCTTCGTTCACATGGAGGCTCCGATCTATCTGAAGGGCCGCGCACGCCGGGGTCCGACGTTCCGGGAAGCCATCCTCATTCATGCGGTCGCGAGGCTGGCCCTTCACCCGGCCATCACGAACATTCAGGCTTCATGGGTCAAGATGGGTCCTCAGGGCGTAGCTCACTGTCTCGAGTCCGGCGCCAACGATCTCGGCGGCACGCTGATGAACGAATCGATCACTCGAGCCGCAGGTGCCGCCCACGGACAAGAGATGGCTCCCCAGTTGATGGAGCGACTCATCGCCGAGGCCGGGCGGAAACCGGCTCAACGAACGACCAGCTACGGCGAGCCCGATCCAGAGAGGATCGCCACGTCGTTTGCCGCGGCACCGCTTCAGGAGATCCTCAACACTCCCGCTCACAAGTACGAGCGCACGCGGCCGCCGCAGCTCCTGAGGCCTGGGCTCGAATAGACCGCCACTGGCTCCTCTGACGGCGCCACACAGACGAGTGCATCATCACCGGGACTCGACGTTCACGGCGTGCCACCTCGTGCCAGTTGCAGGCTCGTAACCGGCAACGATACTCAAGGCGTCGCGTGCTGCTCCCTCCCGGCAACGAGGCGGAAGCAGCATCTGAATCCGACCCCTTCCCCCTGGAGTCGGGATCGGCTCGGTCAGCGCACACACCACGCCGGCGTGAGTCGCGGCGATCACGTCGGGAAGGTTCTCGAAACCGTCGACGAGACCCGTGTAGAGAGCCGGTTCCAGTCCCTCGCTGGCCCTCAGTCCGAACTGACGATCCAGAGTGAGGGTCGCTACGGCTGTCGGTTCGACAATCGACTCGTCGAACCGGGCGCCGATCCACGACTCCCAACCACCCGGCGCTATCCGGTACAGCCAATGGTCGACTGGTACGGAAAGATCTCCGCGCTCCTCTACCAGACCTAGAGCCTTCCGATCCCGATCCTGGCTGATCTCGTGGACGACGCGGCCAGAACCCTCTGGCCCCCACCCGAGAACGTACCGATCGGCCGCCTCAGCCAGGCGACCCGAGAGAAGGCTCGAGCCATCGGATTCCCATGGCAAACCCTCTCCCAGGACCTCTGCCACGGTCGCAGGAACGTCGATCGTCTCGACCGGCACGTCACGGACACCAGGCTCCAGACCTGGTACCTTGAGAAACAGCGGCACGCGCACGAGGTCCTGCTGAGTCGCTTCGTCGGCGAACATCCGAGGAGGGACCGCCTCGGCAAAGACGATTCCATGATCAGCAGCGACAACGACCAGCGCCTCGTCCCAGAGTCCACTCTCTTCCATCGCCTCCAGCATGCTCAGGATCAGAGTGTCGAGATAGGCCAGCTGCGCCTGGTACATCTGTAACGCCAGGCGCGCGGCCCAATCGGTAGCGAACCCCTCCTCGGAGTAGCCGGGAGGCGGCCGCGACGTCCCGAGCGGCACGTACTCGCTGCCGTCAGGCAAGAAGCGCCAGGGCGCATGCGGCAAGACCAGATGATGCATCCAGAAGCGCGGCCGTTGTGGCGCCACATCTGCGGCCCGCCACCTGCGCAGCTCATCGATGAGTTCGAAGAAGTCGACCGTGGGATCGATGGACGACCAGAGCGTCTCGTTCGGCGGCCTCCAGAAGTTCCCCCAGCCTCTGCGAATGTCGGGCAGCTCTGCGCGAAAAGAAGGCGGTAGGACGAGGTGTCCCAAGATCACCGAAGTGTCGAGCGTCAAACCCAGCGGATCAGAGCGGCCCTGTTCCTGGCAGATCGAAGGGGGACAGAGCTGGGTCAGTGGCTCCGCGGCGCGCACGTCGTATGTACCGCCGAGCCACACGAGCAGGTTCTCGGGGTGGTCCGAGTATCGAGCCAGCTGCTGTGGCTGAGGGCGCTTGCCTGTCAACACCGACGGCACTGCGTGAAGTGTGTTGTCTGCCACGGTCGTCGCGTTGCGAAACCACAGTGACTCTTCGGCGAGGCGCGCAAACCCAGGGAACCGGTGACCGTCGATCGTCTCTCCGGTGGCATCGATCAGCGATGCGATCGGAAGCTCGTCGAGAATCAAGAGCACGATCGGAACCGGCTCGCTGATCTCCACGGCACTCCCGGAGATCGGCCGATCGCCGACAACCAGGCTTCGAACCGAGGCGGAAGTCGAGAGCCATAGAGGCGGCGCGAGTAGGGCAGGTATCAACCACGCTGCCAGCCCCAGTGGCTTGGACCGGTAGAGCGTGACTGCGGCTGCGATGGTGAGAACCAGGCTCAGCACCAGGGCCAACCAGCCATCGGCAAGCTGGCTCGTGATGCGACTGAAGAAGAGCAGCACAGGCAGCGATCCGACCACCACGACGCCCACGTCGATCGGCGAGTGCAACAGACGCAAGAATCGCAACTGCCGCAAGAGTCGCAACTGCCGCAAAAACAGAGTGCAAACCAGGGCACAGCTCGAGAGGGCGACCGCTCCGCCGAGCCAGATCGCCGTCACGAAGAGAACGAGAGACCAACCGCTCAGACCCTGCGCCGACAAGAACTCGGGTTGACGACGCAAGAGCTCGAACAAAGGCAGCAGCGCGAGGCTCCAGAGCCCGCCCAACAGCACGAACGCGCGAAGGACTCGTTCGGGAGCAGCCCCTCGCCTCGTCGACGAGGTCCGCGTCGCGGGCCGTTCGTCGTTCACCACCGCTGACTAGAGTCCGGTAGGACTCGTCCCCGTGACAGACGACATCAGGGCGTGCCCCATCGAGGCTCCAGGGGATGTGACGCCGGCCGAGAGGTCGCGAGATCCCTCGGACTCGCCAACACGAGCCCCATCAACAACTAGAGCATCTCCTGCGCCACCAGCTCCATGGCTTCGGGTTGGCGCACACCCAACAGCATGCTGCCGACGTGCTGATGACGACCGGCTTCACGCCAGGCGGCCAGACGCTCCCGGATACGCTCTGCCGGGCCAACGAGGTGGACCTCGTCGACCAGTTCGTCGGGCACTGCCATCGTCGCTTCACCCTGGCGCCCCGAAAGATAGAGATCCTGAATGGTGGCTGCAGCTTCCTCGTAGCCGAGCTTCTTTGCGTAGTCGTTGTAGAAGTTCTTCGAGCGAGCCCCCATGCCGCCGACGTAGAGTGCCAGTCCCGGTTTCACCTGATTCCGGCATGCCTCGAGGTCGTCGCCCATCACCACCTGAACGAACGGCGCCACATCGAAGTCGGCGAGCGACTTGTCGCGGCCCGACTTCGCGAATCCCTCGCTCACGGCGGTCTCGAAGATGTCGTAACGCTCCGGGGACATCCAGACCGGAAAGAACCCGTCGGCCAACTCTGCGGCGAGTCGCACGCCACCTGGAGTGATGGCGGCGGAATAGATCGGAATCTCGGGAGCTCCTTCGAGGATGCT
>JANQPS010001123.1 GCA_028285365.1 Thermoanaerobaculia bacterium
TCGCGGTGTTCGGGCAGCGTGCCGAACACCCGGTCCCAGAAACGCGTCGTCACGCCGTGGTAGCTCCCCGGATCCCGGAAGTGATGTGCGAGGTGGTGATTGCGGAGCAGTCTCTCCCGTGCGTTGCGCGGCTCGCGAAAGTGGAGCCGCCAGTGGATCCACTCGTAGCGCGCGAAGCCGAGCAGCAGCCCGCCGACGAAGCCACTGGCCAGCGCCCAGCCCACCAGTGCAGCGGTGCCGGCCAGGAACAGCAGGGCGATCGGCACCCAGGCGATCGGCGTGGTGAAGACGTTGCGCGGGCTCTCGTGGTGTCCCCAGTGCATCGGGGACACCGGCGTGCGGAACCGGTGCGACAGGAATCCGTGGATGACGTACTCCACGAATCCCCAGCACAGGAATCCGACCAGTCCGGCCGCGCCCAGCTGTATGACGAGCGGAACGCTCAAGTGGTCTCCGGCGCCGATCCGGAGGAGGTCTACATCTGCGTGTAGTCCGGCCCCTCGCCACCCTCGGGCGGCGTCCAGGTGATGATCTGGTAGGGATCGGCGATGTCGCAGGTCTTGCAGTGGACGCAGTTCTCGTGGTGGATGAAGAGCTTCTTCGATCCGGGGTTGTCCGGGTCGTCGACCATCTCGTACACCGCGGCCGGGCAGAAGCTCTCACACGGATTGCCGTAGTCCCGCGCACACACCGTCGAGCAGATGTTGGTGTCCGCCACCTTGAGGTGGTGGGGCTGGTCCGCCTCGTGCGCGGTTCCGCTGAAGCCGACCAGATGCTCCTTGCTGAAGGTGAGCTTGCCGTCGAACTCGAACTCTTCCTTCTCGCGCTTGTCCGGCGGGAGCTCCCAGAGCTTCTTCATCGAGCTGTGGCTGGCGTGGACCTTGAGCTTGTCGACCAGGCCACGACCCTTGGTGAGCATCAGGACGGGCATGTTGAGGCCGATCAGGAAGAGCGGTGAGACGTCGAGCGAGCCCTCCCAGTTGCGCGCCTCGCGGTGCTCCTGGTAGGCCCAGCTGTTCTTGTAGCGCTCGGTGTAGTCGCCCAGCGTCTTCGAGGAGAAGTCCTGCTTGGCCAGCGCGTCCACGATCGTCTCGGCGGCCAGCATGCCGGTCTTGATCGCCATGTGAACGCCGGCGAGCTTCATCGGATTGAGCATGCCCGCGCCGTCGCCGACCAGCATCGCGCCATTGCAGTAGAGCTTCGGCTGGGAGTACAGACCGCCCATCGGGACGCACTTGGCGCCATAGCGAACGAGCTTGCCCCCCTCGAGCAGCTTGCGCATGAAGGGGATGGTCTTGAACTTCTGCGCCTCGAGATGCGGATCGTTGTGCGGATCCTCGGTCGAGAGCGAGGTCACGTAGCCGAAGGAGATCAGGTTGTCCTTCATGTCGTAGAGCCACATGCCATCGAGCTGCGTGAAGGCGCGCGGGAAGAGCGAGCCGTGGATCACGCGCCCGGGCTTGTGGTTCTCCGGCTTGATGCGCCAGATCTCCTTGATGCCGGTCTTGTAGGCCTGCGGGAACTCGCCGTGCATGTCGAAGAGCTCGACGAGCTGCTTGGTGAGCGTGCCCCGCACGCCTTCACCGAGCACCGTGACCTTCGCAAAGATGTCCATGCCGGGCTGGTAGGTCGGCTTGGGCTTGCCGTCCTTGTCCACGCCCATGTCGCCGGTGCGTACGCCGACGACCGTGTCGCCCTCGGTCAGGATCTGCGCGGCCGCAAAGCCCGGGTAGATCTCGATCCCCAGCTCCTCGCACTTCTCGCCCAGCCACTTGGTGACGTTGCTGAGCGACGCCACGTGGTAGCCGTTCTTCTGGAACATGGGCGGGCAGATCGGCGACTTGATCGAGGGACCGTGGGTGAA
>JANQPS010001142.1 GCA_028285365.1 Thermoanaerobaculia bacterium
GCGGTGCGCGCCGCGAGTTGCTCTACCTCGAAGTCGAAAGGCGCAACCCGACTCGGCGGCGGCGCTCCGATGGCGCCCATGAACCTGCGCCACAGATCGCTCAGGGGACCGCCAGCCGAGCCGATGGCACCAGCTACCGTCCGGCCGCTCGCCGCAACCTCGGTCGCGTCGTACAGACTCTTCCACTGCGTCAAGGCCTCTTCCCAGGAGATCGGCTCGAAGCGTCCTTCACCACGCTCTCCCACCCGACGCATGGGCTCCAGGATGCGGTCGGGGTTGTAGAGCTCCTGTAGTGCCGATTGACCGAGCGCACACAAGCCGCCGTCGTTGACGGGACCGGCAGCACCCTCGAGTTTCTTGGCGTTGCCTTCGACGACCTTGACCTCGGTCCAGCATCCGGCTGGACACTGTTGGCACACCGAGCTTCTCGAGATCGCCACGCCGGGGCGCCCAGGGCGCTCCATCGGCTGCTCGAAAAGGATCTGCTCGCGCTCCCGACACCCCTGGAGAAGGCTGACTCCAGCAGCGGCCGCACCACCCTTGAGGACGGTTCGGCGGTCGAGCGCCTTACGGCTCTTCTGTCTGCGATCTCGTCTCGACATCTCAGGCTCGTCAGGAACTCGGGGTTGGACTCAGTAGTGGCACGTCAGACAGTCGTCACTGGCCTCGCGCTCTCGATGACAGTCGAGGCACCAGCCCATGTCGGCAACGTTGCGGACGGCTTCGGCTACACCCATGGAGGCCACGTCCCCGTGGCACTCCTCGCAACCCACCTCGGCGCGCGCATGCGCCCGATGGTTGAACTGGACCATCGAACGCTCTGGGATGTGGTTGACCTTGACCCAGGGGATCGGCGTCTTCTCCTGATATGCGGTCAGGACCTTCGCGACCTCAGGGTGTTCGGGGCTTTGCCGACGATGACATTGAGCGCAGAGCCGAAGCGCGGGCAAGTCGGCCTGTTTCGCCTCCTCGGCCCCCCGATGGCAGCGAGTGCAGCTGATCTCGGCCGCCGCGTGAGAAGCGTGGGAGAACGCGATCGGCTGTTCGGGAGTCGGCGGTGTCGCGGGCCGGCAGCCGGACACGACCGCCACGGTCAACAGCACACCGAGGAGCAGTCCAGTGCCACATGCACCCCGCGTTGGCCGCGAGGTCAGAGTCTCTGCCGTCTGGCCCCGAATCAACTCTCTAACTTCCACGAACCGCTGGTCTCGAGCTCCGACACCTGATCCGCGATCCTTTTTGCCATCGACGATTCGAGACTTTCTGGAGCCTTGCAAGGAGACCGACGCCGAAGCCGCGCGCTCTGTCTTGCGGTGCTCTTGCTGTGATCTTGCTGTGTCGTCGCGGGAACCTGGACTCACGTCACCCGCCCAGCCAGGACCTACGATTCGACAACGATTTCGACACGAAGTGCGCGCGAGGTTATACCAGGCGAGCGCCGACTGAGGCCTGCTGGTCCCTCGGCAAGCGAATTCGTCCCAACAAAACCGTCCGAGATAGCCCCGGTGCTGGCATCATCCGCCTTGTCACCCATCCCGACAAAGACCAGCAAAGACCACGAACGACGGACGAGGAGATCTCACTCGATGGCGAAAGCACTGGGAATTGGAGGAGTCTTTTTCAAGTGTCGTGACGTCCAGTCGCTGGGAGCGTGGTACCGCGACCACCTGGGACTCGATCTCAGTGAGTACGGCGGCACGGAGTTCCATCCGAATCGTCTTCCCGCCGGGTCGTACACCGTCTGGGGACCATTCTCCAGCGATACCGAGTACTTCCAACCGTCGAACAAGGAGTTCATGATCAACCTGATCGTCGACGACGTCGAACAAGCCCTCGCTCAGGTCGCCGCTGGTGGCGCGCAAGTGGTCGGTGAGATCCAGGAGCTCGAGTTCGGAAGTTTCGGGTGGTTCATCGATCCAGAAGGCACCAAGGTCGAGCTGTGGAAGCCCGCCACGTCACCGGAATCAGAGGAGTAGCCGCCTATGGACTTCGGCGATCCCAGACAACGGGCCGCGTTCTTCGCGATTCACTGTGACCTCCCGCGTGAGGGGCCGGGGAACCGACCGAGCTTGCTGCGAGCACTCGAGCTGGTCGGAGCGTTGGGCGAAGCGCCAAAGGTGCTCGACATCGGCTGTGGACCAGGCCAACAGACCATCGAGCTCGCGCGTCAGCTGCCCGAAGCCTCGATTACGGCCATCGACCTCCATCAGCCGTTTCTCGACAGCCTGAGGGACTCTGCGTCGGCCGCTGGCGTCTCGGCGAAGATCGACACTCTCAACGCGGACATGGGAGATCTCGCGTCTCACTTCGAAGAGAGCACCATCGACCTCATCTGGTCGGAGGGTGCCGCCTACAATCTGGGCCTCGAGCGGGCCCTGCGCGAATGGCAGCCTTTGCTCAGTCCCCGGGGGCGGATCGCCCTCACCGAACCGGTGTACCTGAGCGACGATCCCCCTGACTCCGTGACCGAGATGTTCGAGGACTACCCAGGCATGCAGTCGATCCCGGTCTGTCGGGATCTCGTTTCCCGAAGCGGCTACCACCTCCTCGGAGACTTCGTCCTTCCGCACGAGGCATGGACCCAGAGCTACTACGCACCTCTCGCCGAACGACTCGATCTGCTCGAAGCCCGATTCGAGCCAGGATCTCCCGAGCACGGAGTTCTCCAAGAGCACCGTCAGGAGATCGCCAACTATGAGCGCCACTCCGAGCACTACGGATATTGCTTCCTCGTGATGAGAGTGTCCCGCCGCTAGCGCCTGCACTAGACTCGGGCATCCCAAGAAAAGCCGGTCAGGTGACGGTAAGCCGTGGTAGCGGTCCGTCTACGCCAACAACCCGACGATGAGGGCGACGGCACACTCGCTGGTGCCGCAGGAGCCGAACAAACCTCCGCTCCGGCACAGGAGCCAACGCGTCGCAGCCACATCACAGGGTTCCCGTGGACACCCGAGCCCCGATGGCCCCGGACAGGAGAGTTGCATGGACCTCAAGCTGCGCTTCGTATTCCCCGCACTGACCACGGTAATCGCTCTGTCCCTAGCAGCATCGCCAGCCATGGCCAGAGACGAGCTCTACGGGATCGTTCACGCTGGTGTCGACGGGCTGTCCACTCTCTATCGACTCGATTCGAACACGGGCTCCGCCAGGATGATCGGTCCGGTGGGATTCGAGCGCTGTGGTGCCATGGACTTCGATGCCGGTGGCCAGCTCTACGCAGCGTGTGAAAGACCAACGACGGACGTGCCGGTCCTGATCACCATCGATCTGCGCACAGGGGCAGGGACCGAGATCGGCCCAACCGGGGTTTCGGGAAACATCTCCGATATCTCGTTCAGGAGCGATGGCGTCCTCTTTGCCTACGAAGCAGCGGTGCCGACCCACCTACTACACACCCTCAACACGACCACTGGGCTCGCCAGCCTCGTTGGCAACGTCGGATTCGCCTTCGACGGCGGCAACAGTCTCTCGTTCACGGGCGGAGACAATCTGCTTCACACCAACTCGAACGGCCCAAACATCAACATCCTCGGCCAAGAAGCCGATGGCGGTGGCGGCATTGGCGTGGTCCTGGTCGGCACACTGATCTTCCCTAGTGGGCTGATCACTCCCCGGTTCTCCGCCATGGATCGCAATCCAACGACCGGCGTCCAATGGGGGACGGTCAAGAGTGACTTCGGTCCGGGAGCGACGTCCTACCTCGCGACTCTGGATCCCACCACCCGTCAGGCCACCCTGGTGGGAGTTTCCATCACCAACCTCGACGCCGTTGCCTGGTTCTCGAATCGAGTCAATACGCTCTACGGCACCACTCACATTGGTCCGAACGGACCGTCGACGCTGCATCGCATCGACCCTGGCACCGGGATCGCGACACCGATCGGACCTATCGGATTCGAGCGCTGCGGCGCGATGGACTTCGATCCACAAGGGCGTCTCTATGCCACCTGTGAGCGACTGGGTACCAGTCTGCCGGTCCTCGTCCGCATCAACCTCCGCACCGGCGCCGGTACCGAAGTGGGTCCGACCGGAATCGCGGGCTCCGTTTCCGACATCTCGTTTCGTGATGACGGTGTGCTGTTTGCGTTCAACGCCGCCAACGACCCGGAGCACACCCTCGTCAGGCTGAGCACGGCCACCGGAGTAGCAAGCCTCGTCGGTGACACCGGTCTTTCAGCTGACTCGGGGAACAGTCTCGTCTTCGACCGCGACGGCCGCCTGATCCATACTGCTTCCGTGCTCCCGGGCCTGAACGTCTTGAACCAGACCACCGGCGTGGCGACGTTGACCGACACCCTGACGTTTCCGCCGTCACTCGCCGCACCGCGGTTTGCGGCGATGGACCTCAACAAAGCCACTGGGGAGCTCTGGGGAACCGTCAAGGCCGGGTTTGGCGCGAGTGTGCCTGCGTACCTGGCAACCATGAGCTCCGACACTGGCGCCGTGAGAGTCATCGGCGAGTCCGTCGTCGGCCTCGACGCCGTCGCGTGGTTGTCGACCCGCTTCACCAACGGACCCGACGTCACGATCTGGGACCTCGACACCAATTTCGGAAACCAGGGCAGTCTTGGCGGCCTACGGGCGTACTCCATCGGCACGGACTCCTGCAACGTCGGCACCGCGGTTCTCAACTGGTGCGACAATCCGGGTGGATGCCCGGACGTCGCTCTCGACGACGATCAACACCCTGTCATCAGTCAGAACCTCTATCGGCTCGAGAACGGCCGCTTCGAACAGCTCGGCCAGAGCTGGCTCAAGCACGGCTTCTTGGCTACCAACACCACCAGTCCGGCGTGCTCCGGCCACGACGGCGCCGGCAACGAGACCCTGTGTCTCAACCCCGGCTCGGGCAACATTCTCGGCGTCGGCTGCACGGACTTCTACAGCACAGGGCTCAACGGCAACCGCCCGCTCGGCCTCCGTTCGGAGGTCAATCCAGCCACCGGTCAGTTCCCGTTTCCGTTCACCCAGATCGCCTTCTCGACCGATGTCGATCAGCGGCTCCAGGTTCTGGAAAGCGACATCAACCCGGCCAGTCGCCCGACCGCGCTGTTTTTTGCCGAGGGCCAGTACGTCGCCGACAACGACGCGCTCACCAACAACGGTCTCAACAACGCGTCCTACCTCAAAGTGGCCGTCGACGGCGGGACGTACGATCTCGTCGAGGTCGGAACGACCGTCCGTGAGGCGTCTGCTCTGTACGCCTGGCGTACCGAGGACCCAGCAGTTGAGATCGTCAACGTCGACGTCCCGGGTGCCATCGTCGAGCGCTTCGAGGTCGCGAGACGGATCACCCACCTCGGCGCTGGCAACTACCGCACGGTCATCGCCATTCGCAACATGAACTCCGAGCGCGCCGCTCGGGGGCTTCGGGTCCGCTTCCCCAACGACCAGGTCATCTCGAACGCTGGCTTTCACGACGTCGACAGCCACTCCGGGGAGGCCTACGCCACCACCGACTGGACGATCCAGATCAGCGGAGACGTCATTCGCTGGTTTACGCTCCCCTTCAGTCAAGACCCGATGGCCAACGCCCTGCGCTGGGGAACGACCTACACGTTCTGGTTCGACAGCAATACGGATCCCCGGGGTGCCGACTACGAGCTCGAGCTGTTCAAGGGCCCCACGCCACGACTCCCGATACGGCTTCTGCCACTGCC
Source organism: Thermoanaerobaculia bacterium (assembly GCA_028285365.1). Classification (GTDB taxonomy): domain Bacteria; phylum Acidobacteriota; class Thermoanaerobaculia; order Multivoradales; family Multivoraceae; genus JANQPS01. The sequence continues at coordinate 5,661 of JANQPS010001142.1, forward strand.
GCTCGACTTCATCTTCGCGGACGGCTTCGAGGTCGGAGGAACGTTGCGCTGGAATTGAACGTTACGGCCGTTCAGAAGCCGCACCTGAGACGAACTGCTCTGCTGAGCCTGCTGCTCATCGGCATCCTCCTCATGAGCGACCCAGGACGGTGGGCACCAGCATCTCTCCTGGGAGGATCGGCACTC
>JANQPS010001152.1 GCA_028285365.1 Thermoanaerobaculia bacterium
AGAACCAGGCCCTCAGAAAGAGTCTGAGCCGTTTGCAGGGAGCGGTAGTGCGGCTTTCAGGGTTTCGGGCTGTCTGGTACCGGCGCGACGTCTAGGGTCGGGTGAGCTACCGCCGTAGACTTGAACCATGCCACTGCAAGCCGGGACCGCCCTCGGTCACTACACGATCACTGCGCCTCTCGGCGCTGGTGGTATGGGGGAGGTGTATCGCGCTCGGGACACCAAGCTGGATCGTGAGGTGGCGATCAAGGTGCTGCCCGAGGGCTTCGCTGCGGACAGGGAGCGTGTGGCGCGATTCGAGCGCGAAGCCAAGTCTCTCGCGGCGCTCAACCATCCCAATATAGCCACGATTCATGGCTTCGAGCAGGATGCAGATACCCACTTCCTGGTCATGGAGCTGGTGGAGGGTGAGGACTTGGCTGAGCGGCTGGAGCGCGGGCCGGTTCCGGTCGTTGAGGCGATTGCGCTCTTCGTTCAGATTGCGGAAGGCCTCGAGGCTGCGCACGAGAAGGGGATCATTCATCGAGATCTGAAGCCCGCGAATCTCAAGGTGAGCGCAAACGGGCGGGTGAAGATCTTGGACTTCGGCCTCGCCACGGCAATGGAGCCTCCAGCCGCGGTTGGTGGCACCGACATGAGTCAGTCGCCTACCATGACGGCGGCCGCCACCATGCGTGGCGAGATCATGGGGACCGCGGCCTACATGAGCCCGGAGCAGGCGCGAGGGGAGCCGGTCGGCAAGCAGACGGACATCTGGGCGTTCGGATGTGTACTCGGCGAGGTGTTGGCTGGCAGGAGAATTTTCGAAGGCGAGGACACCGTGAGCGTTCTCAGCTCTGTACTCCGCCAGGAGATCGACTTCGATGACCTGGCGTCTGGCATCCCCTATGGGGTGCGGAGGGTCGTCGAGAGCTGCCTGCAACGCTCTCAGCATGACCGCTTGCGTGATGCGGGTGACGCTTCGTTGATGTTGCGCTCGGCCTTGGAGCGGGGCGCCGACGATCCTCCGGTTCAGACCGGTAAGCCCTCGCGAGTCTTCTTGGCCGGCATTGCGGTCGCAGCCTTGGTCGTGGGAGCGCTCGGGACCTTGGCGGTGCAACGCCTCCAGTCTCGCCCCGAGTCTCCCCAGCAAGTGCGGATCCTCGATATCGCTCCGCCCGAAGGAGACTTCGCCCACCACCCCGCGCCAGCAATCTCGCCGGACGGCACGAGGGTCGCCTTTTGGCTTCCTGAAGGTAAGGATGGCTCCGTGCTCTGGCTTCGCGACCTCGAGACGGGTGCCGTTCGGGAGCTGTCGCCAACCATGACTCGACTGGCAGGGAGCGGTGTGTTTGCACTGCCGCCCTTCTGGTCGCCTGACGGCGAGGCGCTCGGCTACTTCGCCGATAGCTCTCTCTATCGTCTCGATCTAGACAGCGAGACACCCATCGAGCTCGCTCCCACGACCAACCCTCGGGGAGGCACGTGGTCTAGACGAGACGAGATCCTTTTCGTCGACAACGTGCAGTCGTCACCGAAGCTCGTGTCCGCCCTCGGAGGCGACATCGAGGAGGTGGTGCTCGAACGAGACTCCACTCTCAAGACCTGGCCGGTGTTTCTTCCGGACGACGAGCACTTCTTGATCACCGCCGGGGGTGGAGAGATCGGTGATGAAGCCTGGTTGGCCAATCTGGAGGGCCAGGTTGTCTCTGTCCTCGACACGATCGAGTCTCGGCTCGACTTCGCCAATGGCTACGTGTTCTTCGTCGATCGAGACACACTGTTCGCCCGAAGGTTGGACCTGGCCGCAGCGGAGCTTTCAGAGAGCCGTCACCGCATCGTCGACGGGGTGGGCTTCTCAGACGGCGGTGGCTGGGCCAGATCGTTCTCCGTGGCTGCGTCCGGTGAGCTCGTCTTCTCCGGAGGCACTCTGGTACCAACAGCGCAGCTGACATGGATCGACCGCAGCGGCCAGGTACTTGGAACACTCGGCGAGCCCGGGGAAAGCAACAGCTTCGTCATGTCCCCCGACGAGAGAACGGTCGTCGTGGAGCAACATCGACCGCGCCTGACGCCCCACTTCCATTTGTGGAATCTCGACGTCTCATCGAACACTCTCTCGCGGCTGATTACGGCCCCTGACGACGGCTCTGACTATTGGGTCGACATGGAGCCCGTCTGGTCGCCCGACGGCCGCTTTCTCCTGTTCTCGACCTTTCCAGGGATTTCGATGCTCTCGATGCCTGGCAGGGAGGTCCGGCAGGTGAGCGAGCTAGGGTGGGCGACGTCGGTCGGCCCGAAGGGCGAAGTCGCACTGCTCCGTACCGTTGGTGCGAATGACCAACTGAGCATCAGAGTTCTGTCGCTTGCCGATGGCGCTATCGAAGCCTGGCTCGATCGCAACGCGAACGATTCGGAGGCGATGTTCTCACCCGACGGGAGGTGGGTTGCCTTCGTCTCGGATGCTTCGGGTAGTCGCGAGGTTTACGTTCGCCCGTTTCGAGGACCGGGCCGCGAAGTACAGATCTCTTTTGGCGGTGGGAGCTGGCCTTTGTGGCGGGGAGACGGTCGAGAGCTCTTCTACATTCGTAACGACGGGATGCTCATGGCCGTAGGGGTCGAGACGGATCGCGAGGGCTGGGGCTCCGAACTCGCTCAGGAGCTCTTCCAGGCTGGCATCTTCAGTTTCGACAGCATGCCCCAGTACTGGCCGTCTCCGGATGGCAAACGGTTCTTGGTGAATCGCGCCGTCGAGGGTGCGGTGCCTAGGACTCTCTCCGTCGTTCTCAACTGGCAAGAGCTCGTGCAGTGAGCCCTTGTACCGCGACTCCTGCATCACCTTAGAGGACCGAGCCGCTTGCGTTCGTCTTCCTGATGGAGTTCGTCTATTCTCCGGGCCGCTTCGCGACCCTCCTAGCTCTCAGCATCCGGGCTCGCCGTTCCATGTGTCGCACTAGACCATCATGAAGTGCCCGAGCTGCAGCCATGAGCCACCGGACGGATCAGCCTTCTGCAATGGCTGTGGCGCGAGGCTTGTCATCAACTGCCCAGCGTGCGGCGCCAAGCCGCCGCCGGGCTCTCGGTTCTGCAACGAGTGCGGGATACCGCTCACTGGGGACGCTTCGAAGGCTGCTAGCGCTGGTAGCGGGGAGACCACCGCATCGTTGAGTCCGGCTGCCGCGCGAGACCCGAGGGTGTACACGCCGAAGCACCTGGCCGAGAAGATCCTGCAAACGAAGGCAGCGCTCGAGGGAGAGCGCAAGCAGGTCACGGTCCTGTTCGCCGATGTGCGGGGCTCGATGGAGCTCGCGGAGCAACTCGGCCCGGAAGAGTGGCACCGCACTCTCGAGCGTTTCTTCGAGATCTTGTCAGAGGGCGTGCACCGCTTCGAAGGGACCGTGAATCAGTACACGGGCGACGGCATCATGGCCCTGTTCGGGGCACCGATCGCGCACGAAGATCATGCTCAGCGCGCCTGCCATGCGGCCCTTCATCTCCTCGACCGGCTGCGCGGGCTGTCGCGGGCGATTCGCAGGGAGCAGGAGGTCGACTTCGAGGTACGCATCGGCCTCAACTCGGGCGAGGTGATCGTCGGCAAGATCGGCGATGACCTGCGCATGGACTACACGGCGCAAGGTCACACTGTCGGTCTGGCGCAGCGCATGGAGTCCCTGGCCGAGTCCGATTCGTGTTACGTGTCGGAAGCAACGGCCGCGCTCGTCGCGGGATCTTTTGAGCTCGACGACCTCGGTTTGTTCTCGGTGAAGGGTGTGAACGAACCGCTTGGAGTGCACCGCCTGAAAGGGCTCGGAGACTCGCTCTCGCGGTTCGACGTCGCCCGGGTCCACGGTTTGTCGCGGTTCGTGGGCCGATCAACGGATCTGCTGGTTCTGGAGGACGCGCTCGCTCAGTCGGGTGAGGGCCAGGGGCAGGTAGTCGGGATCGTGGCCGAAGCCGGTACTGGCAAGAGTCGCCTGTGCTTCGAGTTCCTCGAGCGTTGTCGTGAGCAGGGGCTGCGCGTCTTCCAGTCCCGAGCCGTGGCGCACGGGCGCAATCTCCCCTTCGTGCCGATCCTCGAGCTCTTTCGCTCCTGTTTCGAGATCACGTCGCAGGAGGACAATCGCAGCGCCAGAGCGAAGATCGCCGAGCGTTTGGCGGAGCTGGGTGACGAGGTCGCTGTCGCTTTGCCTCTGGTCCTCGACTTCCTTGGGGTAGCCGAGCCTGGGCAGCCCGAGGTCGAGCTCGGTCCCGAAGCGCGCCAGCGCCAACTCCTGGGCGTCCTGATCCAGCTCATCGTGAGCTCGGACCGGCAGCCCACGGTGACGTTGATCGAGGACCTGCACTGGTTCGACGCTGCCAGCGACGAGCTCCTCGGTCAGCTGGTCGAGGGGCTCGCCAACACTCGCAACCTCCTGCTCTTGAACTTCCGTCCGGAGTACGACGCCGAGTGGATGCGGAACTCCTGGTACCGTCAGATCCCGCTCGCTCCACTTGGGCGTGAGGCGACCGCGGAGCTCGTTGCCGACCGACTCGGGACGGATCGGAGCCTCGAGTCCCTGATCGACGGTATCCACGGTCGCACCCGCGGCAACCCGTTCTTCACCGAGGAAGTGGTGCAGTCGCTCATCGAATCCGGGCGCCTCGAGCAAACGGATGGCGGCTATCTCTTGACTGAGCCGCTCGAGGACTTGAACGTCCCAGGAAGTGTTCAGGCGGTGCTGGCGGCGCGCATCGATCGGCTACCGGAGCGCGAGAAGCGCCTGCTGCAGGTCGCATCGGTCATCGGTAAAGACTTCTCTGAGCCACTGCTCGCCGAAGTGGCTGAGATCGATGGCAGTGATTTCGAGTCGGCGATCGCAGCCCTCCGTCGAGCAGAGTTCATCTACGAGCAGGAGCACGTCCCGGTTGCCGAGTTCACCTTCAAACATCCGTTGACCCAGGAGGTTGCGCTCGGCAGCCAGCTGCGCGAGCGACGTCGTGCAGTGCATGCAGCCGTCGCCCGCGCCCTCGAGCGCGGTGCGCCAGGGCATCTCGATGAGATCGCAGCCCTGCTTGCGCATCACTGGGAGGGAGCCGAGGATGCCGCACGAGCCACCGAGTGGCACCGGCGCGCAGCCGACTGGTTGGCGTCGAGAGACATTCCTGCGTCCGCCTACCACTGGGAGCGGATCTGTGCCCTGCTTGCAGAGCTTCCTGATGATCAGGACTCGGTTGTACTGGCGGTGACGGCGCGAATTCAGTTGCTCTCGATCAGCTGGCGAACCGGCTTCGATTCGGAGAAGGTGCGGCAGCTCAACGAAGAAGGGCAGTCCCTTGCGACGTCTTTCGGAGATCACCGTCGTGGCCTGCGCGTCGCGATGACCTACGCTCGCGCCCGCTGCGCCCTTGGAGATGTCGCAGGCTATCTCGAGCTGGCGGCCCGCAATCGGGAGTCCGCGGAGGCGCTCGGCGATAGGGCGCTGCACGCCTACGCCCTTGGGTTTCATGGCGAGTCGCTCCTCTTTGCGGGTCGGTTCCCAGAGGGACTCGAGGCCGTCGAGCAGGGGATCGCGCGGTACCCGGTGGGCAGCGTACCGGCCGACGAATGGCTCAACTTCGTCGAGCCGCAGCTGATGGCCTTCTTTCATCACGGCTCGTGTCTGTCGTGGGTCGGCCGGATCCCCGAGGCACTCGATTCCCAGGAACGGTGTCGGGAGTACTGCGAGGCGAGGGGCATGACCGAGATCATCGGGTACCTTCAGTCTTTCTCTGCCCAGGTCTGCTATCAGGCCAACGATGCCGAGGGAGCGCTAGACCGCGCACGGCTCGCCGAGAAGATCTGCGACCAGTTCGGTGCGCCCCCGGCACTTGCCGGCCACAGCCACATGGCCTCGGCATTCGCTCACCTCACTGCGGGACGGAGCACTGAGGCCGTGGCGTCGGCGCGCGCCGCCCTCGAGCTCCATGGTCGCGTCGAGAAGCAACTGGCGGGGTGGTCGTCGACGATCCTGGCCATGGCGCTGCTGCAGCAGGGCGATCTCGCGGCCGCCGAAGATGCAGCTCGCAAGGCAATCGAGAAGTGCAAGATCCTCCCGTGGGGTGCCAATGAGCCGGAGGCCCACAGCGTCCTGGCTCGTGCGTTGATGCGACGTCACAGCCTGGCCGCAGAAGCGGAGGTAGAGGATGCGCTGAGCACAGCCGCCGAGCTGATCGAGCGCAGCGGTGCGACCACCCTCGTGCCTGCTCTCAATGAGTGGCAGGCTGAGCTGGCCGGCCTGCGGGGCCGCGAAGTGGAGCGAGAGAGACTGCTTCGCGAAGCGGGGGAGAAGTACGCTGGAATCGGAGCGCCGCTTCAGGCCGAGAGGGTCCGTCGTCAGCTCTCTGGCTAAGAAGGGCTCGAGCTTCGCGGAAACGCGCCGCACCGGTTTGAGGAGGAATGAGCATGAGAGTCGCAGTCAGCTACGACGGTGCTGGGATCGCATACGACCGGGGTGGCGAAGGACCGCCGCTCCTGCTCGTGCACGGTACGATCTCCGATCGAACGATCTGGGAGCCGATTCGTTCGCGACTGGAGAAACGGTTCACGGTCTACACGGTTCATCGGCGCGGGCGGGAGGGGAGCGCGCCGTTAGGAGGCGTTGACTTCGAGCGAGAGTTCCGGGACGTTGCGTGCGTCGTCGACGATATTGGTGAGCCCACCCACGTGGTGGGGCACTCGTTTGGAGCGCACTGTGCACTTGGCGCGGCCCTGTACTCCGCTGCGATCCGCAACGTCCTGCTCTATGAGCCGCCGGCCCCCGAGCCTCGGCAGCGAAGGGCGCCGGTGACCCGAGACCATTCCGGCTTTGCAAACGCGCCCATGCACGCCGCTGGAAACGAGGGCGATGTGTCGCCCATCGAGTGGCCAAAGGGCGTGGCTTTGCGCCGCTGCACCAGGAAGCAGTTGCCCGCACACGTTGTTCTTTGAAGATCGTCATTGTGCTGACGACCCAGAACGCGCAACGATGCAACACTCGCCTAGACACGTCGGCGCACACTGGCACCTGACTCTCCGTGTGCCGCGCCACATCAGGAAGGACACCTCTCGTTCATGATCCAGGCTCGCCTTCTCCCGCAACTCGCGCTCCTACTTCTCTTCAGCTCCTGTAGTGGCCTCGAGAGGGCAGCACCCAAGCAGAACGATGCGGCTCCTGCGCCGCGCGCCGCAGACCTTCGCGAACGCCTGCAGAAGCCCATCGATCTGATTCCCTCTGCTCTCGGCGACTACGAGTGGACCATCACCACAGACGTCTCCAGGGCCCA
>JANQPS010001154.1 GCA_028285365.1 Thermoanaerobaculia bacterium
ACTCCTTGCGGTACCTGGCGACGAGCTCGCCGAAGGCCTTCTGATCAGCGTCGGAGAAGACCCAATCCTCGAACCGCACGACGTACATCAGGATGAACAGTGCGGGGACCGTCCACACGCCGTAGAGCATCCACGCGGTGGGTGCGGGAAACGACAGCACGAGAGGTCCCAACCCGCCGTTTGCGAGTGACGCTCGATACGACAGCACGAGCATCGTGATGACCCCGAGGTAAGCCACGACACCCACTCCCAGAATCGGGAGCCCGCGGATCGCACCTCGGCGTCTCAGCCCAAAAACGATCAGGCTCGAGAACAAGAGAGCCTGGAGAATCATGAAGATCCAGATCCGGCCCAGGAGGTGACCGTGGCGGACTTCACCGTCTGCACCAGCCAGCATGGTCGGATAGTCGGCGTGGACCATGCCTCGCTGGTTCGGAGTCTCCTCGACGAGCCACAAGGACCCCACCAGCGCCAGCAAGGCGAGCAGGATCACGAACAGCAGCAGTGAAAGGCGATCAGACAAGCATCGGCCTCGAAACGAACTGTCCCTCGCCGACTGCGTCGCAGACGCGAGTGCACATCGGGTCGGCTGTCAGACGGATACCCGCAGGAGCATCCCCGCTACGCTGCCTCAAGTCAAGCCGACGTCGACGACAACGCTGTCGACGGGCCGACCAGTGGCTCGCAGGCCAGGCTGCTCCGAGACCACGGCAAAGCCAAGCGGCGCCTTGCCGGGGCGACCCGATGAGGATCGGGCTACCCCGGCCGGAACCGGACCTTCGGGACCGACGCTACGAAACGGCCGTCAAGCCACTTGACGCGCTACCGCATCAAGCCGTGTTCTTGATGGTCTTGGTGTCCGCTGCGGCGGGAGCCAGGATCATCGTCATTTGACGACCCTCGAGTCCCGATCGCGACTCGACGATCGCGATGTCGGCGAGCAGCTCGGTGACCTTGTCGAGGATGTTCACCCCCAACTCCGGTCGTCTGAGCTGGCGATAGCGAAAGAAGATCGTCACCTTGACCTTCTTGCCTTCGCCGAGAAAACGCTCGGCTCGTTTGGTCTTGATCTCGAAGTCGTGCTCGTCGATCGTGGGTCGATACTTGACCTCTTTGACCTCGATCTGCTGTGTCTTCTTACGCGACTCCCGAGCCTTCTTGTCACGTTCGAACTTGACCTTTCCCCAGTCCAGAATCTTGACGACTGGTGGATCGGCGGTCGGACCGACTTCGACGAGGTCCAACGACTGCTCTTCGGCCCGCTGACGGGCCTCCTCGATTGCCACGATACCGAGCTGACTGCCGTCGGCATCGATGAGGCGTACCGGGCTCTTGCGGATCCGGTGATTGATGCGCGGCTCGTTGTCGTCGCGCTTTTCCGGAAACCGCCTTCTTCTTGGCCTGCGAATGTTGGGGGCACCTCCAGGGTCGTTCTTGCTGTGCTGCTACCAATGCCGGGACCGATAAGGCTTCCAGATCGCATCGCCGAAATCAAGACTCCGCGGCAAGACTTCGCCAATCATCGAATCTCGAATCTGCGGAGACCGGCTCTTCGTTCACGAAGAACGTAGGGCCCGATAGCGCTGAAGACAGGCGAGAGCCTCGGCTCGGTCGCCAAGACTCTCGTGAATCTTCGCGAGATTGAAGTAGGCATCGGCCGCGCAACCCGGATCACCGACCGCACCCTCGTAGGCCACCTTCGCTTCGGCGAGCGCTCCTCGATCCTCGAGCGCGACTCCCAGATTGAACGAAGCCGTGGCGTCGTCGGGCCGAATCTGGAGGGCAGCCCTGTAGTGGCGCTCAGCGATCACCAACTCTCCGGCCTCGTGCTGTAGGCGCCCCAGATCCAGGTGGCAGTCGGCATGTTCGGGATCCAGTTCGAGCACTCTGAGGTAAGAGGCGATCGCGGCCTTGACGTCGTCGGCCTCGAGCTCGACCGCGAGCTCATAGAGCTCCTGAGCGCTGCTGGTCGACTCCTTGAGTGTTCGCAGTTCGGCAAGCTCTTCGTCGAACTCGAGCAACTCCTGGCCACTCTTGGCGAGCCAGGCGCCGTGCTCGTCGTAGACCACGACATCACCGCGGTCGACGCCAAGGCGAACCGTCGTCTCGCGACCCAGATCAGGAAGCCGTCGACGCATCTCGCGCAGGGCCACGCGCAGTCGCGCCTGTGAGACGGCAGAGTCTTCCAACTCCTTGACCGAGCGCAAAAGCACCAGATCACGAAACGAGAACAAGGGCGACTCGGAGCCGTCCCGGTCCGGCTCCAGCACGTGCTCTTCGACCAGCAGCTTGAGGGTCCGCGGACCAATTCCGACGATCCGCTGGACCTCTTTCGCGGAATAACCCTGGGAACTGTCGGCTGACTCCAAGCGACCCCTACCTTGCAGCTCCATGC
>JANQPS010001165.1 GCA_028285365.1 Thermoanaerobaculia bacterium
CGGGCCCTCGAGCCCGAGCACGTAGGAGAGGCGGTTCGCAGCGATACTGGTGAGCGATCCCGTCAACTGGGTCGGGTCGTAGGGTCCGGCGCGCGACGCGCTCTCGAGAGCGTACTCACTGCCAGATATACCGATGTAGACGCCGCAGTCGGATCCTCTGAGCGCGGACGGTCGAATTCCTGCGTTTTCCAGCGCGTGCCAGCTCAGCTCGAGCAGGAGTCGCTGCTGTGGATCCATCGAGCGAGCCTCGCGTGGTGCGATCCGAAAGAACGACGGGTCGAAAGAGGCGACGTCGTCTAGCAGCGCTCCGTGGCGCAGGCAGCCCACCCTTTGCCGGGTGACAGCTGGCAGCTCTTCGATGGGTTTCACCGCGGATCGACCTTGCCGCAGCAGGTTCCAGAGCTCGTCGGAATTGGCGGCCTGGGGCAGGCGACAGGCCATGCCGACGACCGCTATCGGAGCAACCGGCTCAGCCATCATGCAACTCCTCCTCGAGGAATTGCGCGAGGTCCACTATCGTCGGGAAGTCGAAGAAGATGGTTGGATCGAGCTCGAGGTCCAGCCAGTCCTCGAGTTCGCCGGTGATCGAGATCGCAAGCCGGGACTCGAGGCCGAAGTCGGTCAGCGGACGGGTCACATCGACACGCTCCAATCCCTCGACCTCGCTCTCGATCCTGGTGACCAGCCAGCGTTTGATCTCTTCGCGCGTCGGTGCCCCGTTGCTTTCGCTGGCACGGCTCACGTCGCGCCACCGAACTCGCCGCTCTCGAAGCGTTGTCGCGCCAGAAAGCGCTGCGGCTTGCCGCTCGACGTTCGGGGAACCGACCGGCGACGTAGTGGAACGACTTCGTCGACGCGCAGACCGTGGTCGGCGAAGACGGTACGTCGAATAGCGTCGGTAATCGAGTTCAGTTCCTCGCGCGACGTTCGTCCCAGCTCGACGCCGATCACCAGCCGATCCCGACCGTCCTCCTGAACCGCGAACGCCACCGCCGACCCGCCTTGGAGCGCCTCGTGAGCCTTCGTGACGCTCTGCTCGATGTCGTGGGGGTGATGATTGGCGCCGCTGAAGATCATCATGTCCTTGTATCGACCGGTGATGAACAGTTCGCCGTCGTGGAGAACACCGGCATCACCCGTCCGCAGGTAGTGCTTCTTGCTGCCTGGAATCGATGCTCTGAAGACCTCTTCGCTCAACTTCGGGAGACCATAGTAGCCACCGGCCACGTGACCGCTCGATACCCAGATCTCGCCAATGTCACCTTCCGCGCAGTCCTCCAGGTTGTCTGGGTCGACGATCCTCACGTCGGCTCCGCGGAGTGGCCGGCCGCAACTGACGAGGTGGGTGGCCTGGTCGGACGGTCCGGCGGGGTGCGCCTTCGCGTTGCGCAGTTGCTGTGCGTCGAAGGCGACCGAGCGCACGCCCGCTCGACCGGTGACGATCAGGGTCGACTCGGCCAGTCCGTAGCTGGGGTATAGAGCTTCGGGAGAAAATCCACAGACCTCGAAGGTGCGAGTAAAACGCTCGAGTGTGGTCGCTCGCACCGGTTCGGCGCCCACGATGACAACCCGGGCTTGAGAGAGATCGAGCTCCGAGAGGAGCTCCGGGGTCGCCTTGTCGGCGCAGAGGTCGAACGCGAAGTTTGGAGCTGCTGCCAGAGTCCCGCGGTAGTCGGACAACGCTCGCAGCCAGACCGCGGGGCGTTTCATGAACGCGATCGGTGACATCAGCGTGACGGGGATCCCCTCGAAGATCTGCTGAAGCAGATTCCCGATCAGTCCCATGTCGTGGTACGGCGGTAGCCAGCAGACCGTGCTGTCGTCAGAGCCGATACGAGCCAGCTCGTTGATCGCAGCGGCGTTGGCTACCAGGTGGCGATGCCCGACCGCGACACCTCTAGGACTCGACGTCGAGCCCGACGTGTACTGGAGAAGGGCCAGCCCGTCAGGATCGTAGACGGGCTCGATCCATTCCTCAGCAGTTTCGTCGTGGAGGCGGTCGGTAGCCAGGAAACGCAGGCGCCCGATGGCTGGGATCATCTCGCGAATCGATTCGATCGCCTCACCCGGCTTTCCCGCTGTCAAGACCGTGGTCGCGCCGCTGTGCTCGACCACCTTAGCGACCTTGTCCAGTCGTTCCATCAGTCGGCGGTGCCCAGGAGACTCAGCGCGGTGTGCATGTGATCTCGGTCGTAGACCTCCAGGTGGCTGCAGTGGCACGGCCACTTTTCCGCAGTACTGGCAGGCCATGAAGGCCGCCAGGAACTCGAGTCCGGGAGGGTAGATGAGCAGCACCCTTTCTCCCGTCTCGCCGTGTCTCTGGAGCGCGCCGGCGATCGCCCGCGCACGGCGATCGAGCGAGCCGTAGGTGTGCTCCTCGAGGAGGTCTCCCTTTTCGCTGAGAAAGCGGAAAGCGAGACGTTCTCCCTGTTTCCTGGCGCGACTCCGAAGCACTTCCGGCAGGGTCTCGTACGCGCGATCCATGGTTTCGGGACTGTGGCTCACAGTTTCCTTACCTCGAACAGATAGGTCACTACACGGGGAGTTCTGGCTTGAGAAGCCGCGATCGTATCGTGTTGCCTTCATGTGCCCGCAGCTGCGCGTTTCCAGGTCAAGTCTGATATTGGGGGTCGAGCATCCAGCTCGTCTCTCGTGCTCACCGACCCGGCTCAAAGTAAGGCTCTCGCCAAAGTTCGACTTCCTCTAGTCCTCGGCCGAGAGCTCGAGGTAGGCGACAGAGTGACGATCGAAGAGACGAGACGGAGAAGCTGGATAGCGCACGTCGATAGACTGCCAACGTGCGATCGACTTCAGTGCCGCGGAAGCTTGCGACGACTCTGGTCGGCGCCTTCTTGGTTGCTCCTCTGCTCGCGCAGACCGACTTCGCGAGCGAGGTGAGACCAATCTTCGAGGCGTCGTGCGTCGAGTGCCACGCTTATGGGCGGTCCCAGGGTCGCTTCTCCCTCGAGAGCCGTGAGACGATGCTCGCTCACTCGACGGCGGTGACTCCCGGTGACGCCGCTGCGTCTCGACTTCTCGATCTGGTGCGAGGCTCGGACCCGGATCTGTCCATGCCGTTCCGGGGGGACCGTCTGAGCGCCGAGCAGATCGAGGTGCTGGAGCGCTGGATCGACGAGGGTGCGCGGTGGCCAGCCGACATTGCGTTTCGTACGGTCGCCGACCGTGCTTCGATACGCCCGCGCATGCCCGACATTCCTTCTTCTGGGTCGTCCGACCATCCGATCGACCGCATTCTCGACGCGCAGGCGAAGGCAGCTGGAATCGATCTCATGCCTCTGGTCGACGATCGCGCGTTCCTGCGTCGCGCGAGCCTCGATCTGATCGGTCTACTGCCGGAGCGGGAGACGGTCGAGGCGTTCGCCGACGATGCCTCGCCCAACGAGCGGGATGCTCTGGTGCGCTCGCTGCTCGCGCGCAGGGCGGACTACGCTGCCCATTGGATGTCGTTCTGGAACGACCTGCTGCGCAACGACTACAGCGGCACGGGCTACATCGACGGTGGCCGCAAGCAGATCTCGCGCTGGCTCTACCGATCTCTGTTCGAGAACCTTGCGTACGACCGCTTCGTGACGTCTCTCGTCAACCCGACTCCAGAGACGGCCGGTTTCGCCGCGGGTATTGCGTGGCGAGGAGAGGCGAGCGCCAGTCAGATTCCAGAGCTGCAGTACGCGCGCTCGGTCACTCAGGTGTTCCTCGGCACCAACGTGAAGTGCGCGTCGTGTCACGACAGCTTCGTCAACGAGTGGAAGCTCGCCGACACCTACGGGCTGGCGGCCATCGTCGCCGAACGGCCTCTCGAGCTGCATCGCTGTGACCAGCCGACTGGAGAGATGGCTCGAGCTCGTTTTCTCTTCCCGGAGATCGGCGAGCTCGATCCGAACGCTCCGAGGGACGAGCGGCTGCGTGCCTTTGCCGAGCTGATGACGTCTCCTGAGAACGGACGACTCGCGCGCAACGTCGTCAACCGTTTCTGGCAGCGACTGATGGGGCACGGTCTGGCTGAACCCCTGGACGACATGAGACTGGACGACGACAGCCAGGCGGCCTGGCGTCGCGATGTGTTGGACTTCCTGGCAGCCGACCTCATCGACAACGACTGGAACCTCGAGCGCACTCTCGTTCAGATTGCCACCAGTGACGCCTATCGACGCCAGACGTGGGCAGGCGGCGATCAGGACGAGACCGCGGATGTCTGGTTCCGAGGTCCGAGCCCCAAGCGATTGACCGCCGAGCAGTTCGTCGACGTGCTCTGGGGTCTGAGTGGTGCTGGTCCAGACGACGTCGACGATGTCTTCCAAGAGGGCGATCTGGTGCCTCGTTCCGAGAACGATGGTCCTCGGGTTCGCGCTGCCCTGGTGCGCTCCGATCTGCTCATGCGCTCGCTCGGTCGCCCGAATCGTGAGCAGGTGGTCAGTACGAGGCCAGGCGATCTGGTCACGCTACAGGCACTCGAGCTCACCAATGGAGCCCTGTTCGCGGATCACGTGCGCCAGGCTGCTGCTCGCCTCGTCGGCGGGGACTCGCCTTCGGCGCTTGTGGGTGACCTCTTCGTCGAGCTCCTCACGAGACCTCCACGCCAGCAGGAGCGAGAGGTTGCGCTCGAACTGCTCGGCGACGGTCGAGCGCAAGCGATCGAAGATCTGCTCTGGGTCCTTCTCATGCACCCTGACTTCCAGATGATCGGATAGACGGCCATGTCGCGCCACGAGAAGGATCAACGTCACGTTGCCGGTAACGGCACTGCGCCATGGACTGGGCGATGGACCCGTCGCGAGATCCTGGGCTCGGCGCTGGCAGCCGGGCTCGCGGGTGCGGCCCCTTCACTCGTTGGCGCGCGCCAGTTGAAAGACTCGGCGCCGAGGCTGCGATCGACTGCCGACACGGTCATCCTTCTGTGGATGGCGGGCGGTATGGCGTCCACGGAGACGTTCGACCCGAAGCGTTACGTGCCGTTCGAGACGGGACTGGCGGCCGATCGGATCTTGAGCACGTTTCCCTCGATTCCCACCGCGATCGACGGGGTGCGCATCAGCGCCGGGCTCGAGAACATCGCCTCCGTACTCGACCGTGGGACCCTGATCCGTTCGCACGTCGTGCCGGATCTCGGCCACATCCTTCACTCGCGTCATCAGTACCACTGGCACACGGGTTACGTTCCGCCGCAGACGGTTGCGGCGCCCCACATCGGCGCCTGGATCGCCAAGCTGCTCGGGCCGCGCCACGATGCCATTCCCGCCTTCATCGATATTGGTCAGCGTCTCGAAGGGGTGGGCGAAAAGGAGGAGCTCAAGGCCTTTCACACGGCGGGTTTTCTCGGTCCCGAGTACGGTCCGTTTCTGTTGCCGCATCCCGATCGTGCCGCGTCGGCGCTGCGTCCGCCGGAAGGAATGACTCCCGAGCGTTTCGAAAGCCGACATCGCTACTACCGGCGGATGCTGGCCGCCTCCCCAGGCCTTGCCGCGAGCAGCGAGAGCGAGTCGATCGTGCGCTCGCTCGAGAACGCCTATCGACTGCTGCGCTCGCCCGCGGGCCAGGCGTTTGATCTCTCCCTCGAGTCGACCGAGAGTTACGCCCACTACGACACCGGGCGTTTTGGTCTCGGTTGTCTGCTGGCGCGAAGGCTCGTCGAAGCCGGCGCGCGTTTCATCGAGGTCACCACCGAGTACGTGCCGTTCGAGTCCTGGGACACTCACGAGAACGGCCACACCACGACCGCCGAGATGAAGCGGCAGATCGACAAACCCGTGGCGCAGCTGATTCTGGATCTCGAGGAGCGCGGCCTGCTCGAGCGAACCCTCGTCGTGCTGGCCAGCGTGTTCAGCCGCGACATGGTCACTGAAGGTCGTCCCGGTAGCAGCGCCCGTGACCAGTCGAGAGCACCCGCCGACACCATGGCCGAGATGCGCCAGTACGGGCTCCATCGCCACTTCACCCTCAACGGATCGGTGCTCCTGTTTGGCGGTGGCATTCGCCAGGGGGCGGTCCATGGTGAGACCGCCGATGAGCGGCCCTGCGTGGTGACTCGGGATCCGATCGGCGTGACCGATCTCCACGCCACCATCCTGAGCGCGTTGGGCATCTCCCCTCAGACCTCTTTCGAGGTCGAGAAGCGTCCCTTCTACATCACTGAAGACGGCAAAGGTCAGCCGGTCGATTCATTGTTTGCTTGAGAGCGACGGGCGCTGGGCCGAACGCCCAGAGACTTCTCGATCTGCGCCATCGGGCTCGCGAGCACCAGAGCCCGGATTCAGGTCGCATGAACGGTCACCGCTTGACCCCTCACCTTTCTCTTCCTCTCTGGCCTATTGCTCCTGGGCGTCGGCAGTTCCATCTTGCTGGTGCCTCATGGTTTCCACGGGACCAACGGAATCGTGCTCGGCGACGACCCCAGCCTGCTGTCGGAGGTTCGCGCCCAGGGCGCCACGAGTGTCAGAGGCTGAATCGATGGTCGAGCAAGCTGCTGAGCGGATGGTGCGGGCACCGAGCGGACACCGCCGCTGCCTGAGCACGGTCGACGGATCCTGGTGGCCTACGAGAGTCGGCTCGGGTCGACGGCTGAGGTCGCTTCGTTCATTGGAGGTATCGGTCTTACTGGTAAGATTCGCTCGATGAGTGAATCAGCCACGACCAAGATGTCATCCAAAGGCCAGGTCGTCATACCCGAGCCCATCCGCAAGAGACTGGGACTCGAGCCTGGTGTGGAGTTTGTCGTGTTGGGTGAGGGCGACACCATCGTTCTCAAACCCATCAGCGTTCCATCGATGCGTGAGTTCGACGAGATCATCGCGAGTGCGCGCAAGGCTGCCCGACGCGCCGGCATGAAGCGGTCCGACGTGGCAGCAGCGATCGAGGCGGTGCGATCGCGCTAAAGATCATTCTCGACACGAACGTCTTTGTGTCGAGTGTTTTCTTCGGAGGCACGCCAGGCCGTATCCTGCGAGCCTGGAGGGATGGCAAGGTCGATGTGGTTCTCTCGCCGGAGATCGTCGAGGAGTATGTTCGGGTCGGCGAAGAGCTTGCGGCGCGTTTTGGTGTGGACCTGGACCCTGCTTTGGAGCTCGTTGCCGCTTCGGCCCTCTTGGTTCCCTCACGACCTCTTGCTGAGTCGGTTTCTCGAGATCCTGACGACGACAAGTTCCTCGCCTGTGCGATCGCCGCTGGAGTCGAGTACATCGTGAGCGGTGATCGGGATCTGCTCGACGTCTCACCCTACGAGGGAGTCGAGGTGCTGAGGCCTCGAGACTTCGTCGATAGCCAGTTGTATAGCCCCTCCGAAATCCATCTGCTCGTCGCCGAGGACGAGGAGACGTCGTAGACGTGCGAATTCGTCAGTCCGTCAGCCCGGCCTTGCGCAGGCCGTCGAGGTAGCGTTCGAGGTGATCCTCTTCGTAGGAGGCGTACCAGATGGCCAGGCGCTCCAGGCTCAGTTTGGGTCGTAGTTTCCGAGCTTCGGCCAGGGCCGCCTGGGCGAGCTCGTGCTCCTCGAGCCGACCGTGGCTGGCCGCCAACAGCAGATAGCCGATTGCCGGTGTATTGGTTGGTGAGGGGTCTGAGCGTCGCAAGGTGAACCGCCTCGCAAGGCGCGCAGCTTCCTCATAGTTGCCCTTGGCGAAATGTGCCGAGGCCAGCTCGAGCAGGCAACAATCAGGGCTTCCGTTCCGTTCGACGCGGGGTTCTAACCTCGCCATCACGTCGTCCGCACGACTGGCAAGGACCAGAGCGCGGGTCGTGAAGTCGAGCGAGAGGTCGCCGCTCAGCTCACCGACCCGCTCCGCGGCCGCAAGCATCCGTTCCGTTTCTCCGTTGACCCTGGCGACGTCGCCGACGACCTGTTGGCAAAGCCAGAACGAGAGCCTCAGGCCGAGGCACTTCTCCTCGGCGGCTTCCATGGCGGCGATCGAGACCGCGGGTGGCTCATCGAAGAATCCCTCGGACAGCCGCTGCATGTGAGTCCAGTAGAGGCCCACGTGGGGCAGCGGATCGGCGGGGTCTCGCTCGGCCTGAGCCTGGAAGAGCCGGAGGGCCTGGGCATTACCCTCCTCGGAGAGTTGAGAGAGGTGCCAGTACGGGTGTCCGGGCGTCGTGCGCTCGGCGGTCCACAGGACGCCGTTCGAGCGAGCAGCCACGATCCGAGCGACTTCGTCTTGAGCGGCGGGCAGGTCAGACTCGGCGAGGTCGAAGCTGTCGGCCCAGAGGTGGTCGCCAACCGGGCAACGGATGTACTGCGCCGACACGCGCACCGAGTCCTCGCTCTGCCTTCGCACGCTTCCGTGCAGCATCACGAGCGCGCCAAGCTCGTTGCCCGCTTCACAGACCGTCATGTCTTTCAGGGCAAAAGACGCCTCGCGAGTTGCCACCTGACGCACGCCGACGAGCCTGTTGATGACGTCGTCGGCAATTCCGATCGCCAGCTGGTCGAGGAGCGGCTCCCCTGAGTCGTTCTCGAAGGGGAGCACCCCGACCTGGATCTCCCAGCCGCCCTCATCCGGAGGCGGACCGAGATCGGGGCGTGGCCAGAGTGCCCATCCGATGATCGCGACGACCGCGGCTGCGAGAACGCCGAGTCTCACTGAGACGTCGCGCCTCCGTGAGCCCTGCTGGCCTGGGTTGGGATGAGACGAGTTGAGGCTCTCGAGCCCGGCGGCGAGCTCTCCCGCGGATTGCCATCGCTGCGCCGGGTCTTTTTCCAGACACCTCTGTGTGATCGCGTCGAGGCCTTTGGGAGTGAGCGCTTGTTTGCGCGAAGGGGGCTCGGGATTGGCCGACATGATCGACGAGATCAGGCTCGCCTGGCTGCCACCGCGGAACGGTCGCTCCCCGGTCGCCATCTCGTAGAGGATGCAGCCGAGAGCCCAGATGTCGCTCTGCGGGCTCGCGGCTTGGCCTTCGAGCAGCTCCGGCGCCATGTAGGGCATGGTTCCCAGGAGCGAGCCCTCCTGTGTGATGGCTTGAACGGTTTGGGCCTGGGTCTCGACTGCGGCGGCGGTCAGTGTCTCTCGCGCGAGACCGAAGTCGAGCACCTTGGCCCCCGTCCTGGTCAGCATCACGTTTCCCGGCTTGAGGTCGCGGTGCACGATGCCTTGCTCGTGTGCGGCATCGATTGCAGCGGCGATCTCGGTAGCGATCCGCAAGGTCTCTGCGACGGGCAAGGGTCCTCGACCTAGCCGCTCCTCGAGCACCTCGCCGGGCAGGTACTCCATGACCAGGTAGTCGACTCCGTCCTCGGAGCCGACGTCGAAGAGAGTGCAGACGTTCGGATGTTGCAGCTGGGAAATGGCGCGAGCTTCGCGTCTGAAGCGCTCCTCGAATCTCGGGTCCCTGCTGAGATCCTCTGGCAGCACCTTGACGGCGACGTCTCGCTCGAGCCTGGTGTCGCGAGCGCGATAGACCTCACCCATGCCGCCGGCACCAATCGGTGCGGCGATCTCGTATGGACCAAGGCGAGTCCCGGCTTTGAGTGTCAAGGTCTCGTCAGTCTAGCGCTGGCAGGAGATACGGTGAGTGGGACGGTGGAGTCGTGAGGTCGTCGTGCTCGGGGTCTGACGCGGATGCATCGCGGTAACGGTCGACGAGCACAGTGGCCGCTTTGCGGACCGTCTGTGAGGCAGCTGGCTTTCGCTCGGTGTACATTGGCGTCACTCCGTCTGACGACAAAGAGCGAGTTGATAGTCGAGGAAGAGAGGTGTCCCAATGACGAGACTGCTCGTGGTGAGCTTGGTTCTATTCAGTTGCGCCATGGGTTCGCAGGTTGACGCACAGACAGTCGACCCTGAAGAGATCCTGGCGGCCCACAACAAGTGGCGCGGAGCGGTTGGGGTCGAGGGACTGGTTTGGTCACCGGAGCTCGCGGCACTCGCGCAGGATTGGGCCGACCAGAACATGCGGGCCAACACCTGTTTTGACGCTGCTCACCGTCAGGGGAGCCAGTACGGAGAGAACCTCGCGATGTCGCAACCGGCCGAGACGGCAACCGCGGCGATCGACGGTTGGGGAAGAGAGTCTCAGTCATACGACTACGACACCAACAGCTGCGCACCTGGCGCCGTGTGTGGGCACTACACGCAAGTCGTGTGGCGAGCTACCAGAGAGGTGGGTTGTGGCGTCGCAACGTGTGCTGACGGCTCCGCGGTCTGGGTATGCAACTACAACCCGGGCGGAAACTACACGGGTGAGCGACCCTACTGAACCGTCTCGGTCTTCGTTTGCATACAGAGGCTCAACCAGCCTTGGCGGCGCCCGAGGCGCCCTCCTTCTCGATCCGCGAAATGCGCTCGAGGAAGCTCTCTCTCTCTCTCTCTACCGGTGATGGCGCCGAGCAGCCCTAGCGCCACGCCGTATTCCGTCTGGCGGGTGAACTCGGCGGTGTCGATTTCGCCGCAATGGAGCCTCATATTCGTGAGCATGCCGCCAAGGTGATCGGCGAGCTCGCCCAGAAGGACAGCGCTGAGTTCGTGTTCGAGGTGGCGGCGGAGCTACCCATGATCCTGCTCTGCGAGATGATGGGTGTGGACCAAGATCGGCGAGCCGAATATCTCGAGCTCGGCACGGCCACGGCAAGCTTCGAGTTCAACGAGACGTTCGTCGAAGATCAGATGAGGCTTTTCATGCTTCTCGATGACATCGTGAAGAGTAGGCAGGACGTCCCCGACGACACGCTGATCTCGAAGTACATTCACGGCGAGGTCGAAGGCCGCAAGTTGACGGAGCCGGAGATCACGCAGTTCTTTCAGACGCTCTCGATTGCTGGCCACGAGACGACTCGCAACACCACCGCCCACTTCGTCCGCCTCATGGACGAGCACCCGATCAGAAGGCGCTGTTGCTCGAAGACCTCGAAGGCAGGTAGCCCAACGCGATCGAAGAGGTGTTGCGCTTCTCGCCGCCGGTGATGCAGTTCTGCCGCACCGCCACCGAGGACGTCAGCATCCGCGGCGTCGACATCGCGAAGGGCGACAGCTGTACATGTCCTACATCTCGGCGAATCGAGACGATGACGTGTTCGAAGACCCCAACCGATTCGACATTCTTCGAGACAACGCCGACAAACATCTCGCATTTGGCATCGGCGCTCACTTCTGTTTGGGGGCAAGCCTCGCTCGACTGCAGCTGCGCTGTGTTCTCGGCGAGCTCTACCGGCAGCTGCCGGAGAACTCACTCGCCGAGGCTCCCATGCCGATGTACAGCGTCTGGTTCAACGCTCTCAAGGCGATGCCTGTCCGCACCTGCCCGGTCGCCCACTAGCACGGGTGTCTTCGAGCGACGGCAGCACGTGCCCTCGGCGCCATGGCTCCGTCGAGGCCGGTGACGAGCATCTCTAGGACGTAGGCCGGAGGGTCGACCACGTCTTGGCCGCGACTCCTGCGAAGACCAGCAAACACAGCGGAGCGAGGACCAGCCACGTGCGGTTCCGGCTGCGCCGCAGCTGCACCTCGTAGTCGTCGCCAAGCTCGATCATGATGGGGTCGGAGGCCAGCCGAAGGTCGCGTTTCTCGGCCACCAACTGGACGGCCCGCAGGGCGTGGTCGCGCTCGTCCGAGAGGCGGGTCCCCTGAAGGACGTCCGGCGAACCCTCACGCCAGGGCGGGAGCTCTTCCTCGCTGAGCGCCCACGCTACAACTTCGTCGCCGGCCGTCCAGCTGCGCCCGACGATCGGAGCCGCGTGGGTGACCACGATCTCGAATTCCGTGTTGTTGCCGGTCGACCGATACACCTTGCGAGAGCGCGCTCCGCCCAAGTCGGCACGCAGCGTCGCACCGATGAAACGGTAGTAGGCGGCACTTGACGGTGCGTTCTCTGGTGCAACCTCCAGAGCCGGTCCCCACAGCGTGAGGTTGGCGTAGGTCCGGGCGGGAAACATCCCCGGGTAGATCGCCGCGATCGATGCTGCTAGCACCGCAGCCATCAGGAGCGCCGGCGAATCGGCCTCGCGGCCGTCACTCTTGCGCAGCCACCCCGGCCAGCGAGGCGTGATGATCTTTGCGTCGACCAGGAGCGCCAAGATGAGGAGCACAAACGGGAAGACGAGCATCACCAGGACGACGTCGAGGAACATCGGGAGACCGTCGAACATCGCTCCTGAGACGGCGGCGCCCCCGAGCACCATACCGGTCGCGAGAGTCGCGACGACTATTGCCTGGAGGGCTCGGTTCGTTGGAGACGGTGGTGAAGCTGACACCATGTTCGAACACTAACTGAGCTGGGCGGTTGGCAGCCCACGGAGCTCACCAAGAAGGAACTGAGAGCACGAGTTCGGCCCTCTGGGATCACTCGGACAATCGAAACCGAGACTGGACCGGGAGGTGGTCGGACTGATACTCGTCAGAGGGCATCGCGGTGTCGTCCTCGATAAGCGGCAACTCGATCGGCGCCGACTCCAGCGCTGTCGTGTGAAACATGTAGTCGATCGTCTTCGCCCGTCCTCCCGCGTTGGAAGTGCTTGCGCCCTGGGTTTCCGAATGTGAGCTACGGAAGCCTCGGTTTTCCAAGAGGGTCACCACGTCGCTGTCAGGCTCAGCGTTGAAGTCGCCGCAGACGATCGTCGCGTCGATCGTTGCATCGAGCGCTTCTAGGGTGTCGAGTAGCTCGAGGACTTGCCGATAGCCGAGCTGGTTTCTGATCGGCGTATCGGGTGGGTCCCAACGCAGATGGGTGTTGGCGACCGCGAGAGTGTGGCGCTCGAGCTCGAAAACGAAGATCTCGGCGACGTGTCCCGAGTCGGGCTCGGCTCCGCGACCGTCACGGTAGTGGTGCTCGACAACCGACTTTGGCTCCAGAACGGTCGGATCGAAGAAGGTCGCACAGCCATCTGGTCGGCCGCGACCCTTCGAGAGAAAGTGATCTTCGTAGCCGAGGTCCTTGGTCCTTCGCGCTATGACCTCAAAACCGTCTGGCTCGACCTCCTGGAGACAGATGAGATCACCACCGAGGCTCGCTACATGATCGGCAACTGCGTCACGACGCCAGTGAACGTCCAGAGCTTTCGCAGGGCTGAGCCGATAGCGGTCGGGCCTGACGTAGCTCTGCGCCAGGACGTTGTAGGTCGTCATGAGAAACCAGGGTGGTGTCTTTGTCATCACACGGTGCCTAGAGCCGCGATTCGGGTACCCGTTGCACTGACGATCGTAGTCCCATTTCAACCCGTCCCTCGTCTGCGGAGTGACCGGCTCGACGAGTCGAGCACCGTGCTAGAGAGCGCTCGCTGATCTCGCGGAGATCCTGCGTCTCATACGCTCGGCACCACGACCAGGAGGCAAGACGATGTCAGATCGCGCAGCAAAGCTCGGTTGGGGCCATATCAACATCAACGTTCGCAACCTCGACCGTTCGATCGAGTTCTACGAGAAGCTCGGATTCGAGGTGTTCATTCCTGGGGTTCCCTATCTCGGTCTGGCGAGTGCGCCTGCGCCGAAAGCGCTTGCAGACGACTCCGCCGACGCTCTGGGACTGGCACGTGGAACGACGGGCCGTGCATGCATCATGCAGCTGGACGACAGCTTCCCGAAGATCGACCTGACGGAGCTCGCAGACCTCGATCAGCGCGAGCCCCTGACCAACTCAGACGTCGGCCTGGTCCGGATCTGCCTGGCGACGGACGATCTCGATCGGGAGGTGAAACGCCTCCAGGCTGAGGGGGTGGAGTTCCTGTCCGAACCGAAAGCTGGGCACGCTGGGCTAGCAGACGTCGCCGTGTGCAAAGACCCGGACGGGACTCTGATTGAGCTGCTGCAGGTCTACCTGGAGCGCTGGCAGGCGGTTCTCGGAGGGGAGTGAGCGTATCCCTCAGAGGTTCCGCTGATGCCAGTGACATAGCCAAGGACTGCTAGCCTGCTGTCTCACCCTCAGAAGACACTCTGTATGGACGAAGCCCAGACCCTCTTTGCTCCGGACGACGAGCCTGGTTCCTCTGGGATCGAGCGACAGATCGGTCAGTACAAGCTGCTCTCCAAGCTGGGCGAGGGTGGCATGGGTGAAGTCTGGTTGGCTGAGCAGGAGAGCCCGCGCCGCGAGGTAGCCCTCAAGGTCATCAAGCGGGGTATGGACGTCGCCCAGGTGGTGGCGCGCTTCGAGACGGAGCGCCAGGCCCTGGCGGTCATGGACCACCCCAATATCGCCCGGGTCATAGACGGCGGCGAGACGAGTCGGGGTCGGCCGTACTTCGTCATGGAGTACGTCAAAGGCGAGCCGATCAACGCCTACTGCGATCGCAATCGACTGACCACCCGCCAGCGGATCGAGCTGTTCGTCCAGGTTTGTGAGGGCGTTCAGCACGCTCACCAGAAGGCGGTGATCCACCGTGATCTCAAGCCGTCGAACATTCTGGTCACGGTTCAGGGAGACCAGGCGATACCGAAGATCATCGACTTCGGCGTCGCCAAGGCCACGAACCAGCGTCTCACCGAGCGCACGCTGTTTACCGAGCTGGGTCAGCTGATCGGCACTCCGGAGTACATGTCGCCCGAGCAGGCGGCCATGACGACGACCGACATCGACACCCGCACCGACGTCTACTCGCTCGGAGTGGTGCTCTACGAGCTGCTCACCGGAGTCCTTCCCTTCGACCCCCGGGAGCTAAGAGCGGGCGGCCTGGCGGAGATTCAGAGACGGATTCGCGAGGAGGAGCCGTCGAAGCCGAGTACGAGAGTCTCGAGTCTCGGCGACACGTCGGTCACGGTGGCGCAGCACCGACGAGTGGACGCTTCTACCCTGATCAGACGGCTGCGAGGCGATCTCGACTGGATCACCGTACGCGCATTGGAGAAAGACCGCAGGGCTCGCTACGAGTCGCCGGAGCATCTGGCAGCGGACCTGCGGCGTCACCTGCGCGACGAAGCGGTGGTCGCGGGCCCGCCGAGCGGACTGTACCGAGCGCGGAAGTTCCTGCGGCGTCATCGTTCGGCTGCCATGGTGACGCTCGCGCTAGGAGGCGCGGTTCTCCTCGGGCTGATCGGTACGAGCCTCGGCCTGGTGCGGGCGCTGAAGGCGGAATCGGAGTCCACCTTTCAAGCGCGCTCCGCTGAGCAGGTCATCGAGTTCCTCGTCGAGCTGTTTCAAGACGCCGACGCGGGGCGGACCGGGGGCAGCCTGACAGCAGTCGAGATGTTGGAGCGGGGTGCGGGCGAGCTTCAGAGCGAGCTCAGAGACCAGCCACGGGTGCGAGCGCGCCTGTTGGAGGTGGTTGGGGCAGTACTCACCAACATCGCCGAGCTCGACAAGGCAGAATCGCTGCTGGTCGAGTCAGTCGCGGAGCGTCGACAACTCCTTGGCCCCGATCATCCGGAGGTAGCAGCCAGCTTGCTCGACCTGGGCCGACTGCGCGGCGAGCAGGACAGATTGGACGAAGCGCTCGATCACTATCGCGAGGCTCTGCGGATCTACGAGCTCTCGAGCCCAGAAGCTCCCGATATTGCCGAGCTGTACTCCCGGATCGGCGGGATCCACCTGGACGCGGGTCGCTACGTCGAAGCGGAGACCAGTCTCCTGCAGGCGCTGACCGGGTTTGATGAACTGGAGAGTGACGTTGGGCGCGCTCGGGCCTTGCGCACGCTAGGAGTGCTCTACAACCGGCAGGGCCAACTCGATCGCGCCAAGGAAGCGCTCGAGCAGGCGCTCGATCTCGGTCGCCGCGCGTACGGCGCGCTGAATCCGTATCCGATTTCGGTGGTGCACAGCCTCGCCAATGTCGCGGCGAGCCGGGGCGACTACGACGAGTCTCTCGGGCTTGCGCGGCAGGTGACCTCGAGCTGGACGGAGCTGTACGGACCGGAGCACGTGCGTGTCGCCGGGGGACTCGAGCTGGAGGCGACTGCCCTGTGGCGCCTGGGCCGCTATCCAGAAGCCGAGTCGAGCTATCAAAAGGCGCTCGAGCTCTACGAGCGGACGTATGGCAGTGACCACTCCAAGGTAGCGCTCACGCTCAACAACATGGCACTGGTCGCATTGAGTGACGGCCGCTTCGGGGTGGGGGCCGGGGCCCTTCAGAAGGCACTCCCAGTCCTGGAGTCCTCCTATGGCTCCGATCATCCTCGGGTGGCTTCCGCGGTGAGCAATCTCGCCTACGCTTTGGCAGGACTCGAACGCTTCGACGAAGCAGTGACCCTCGAACAGCGCGCGCTCGCCGCCAGGAGGCGGGCCTTTGGTGAGAGTCACAACGTTGTCGCTCGAAGCCTGTCGAACCTGGGTGGCTACCAGTTGTCCGTCGGAGATCTCGACCAGGCCGAGCAGACGCTGCAGCGAGCTCTCGAGATCCGCGCGGAAGCTCTCGGGCCTGACCATCCAGAGCTGGTCGGGACGCTGTCCAGATTGGGTGACGTGGCGGTCGAGCGCAGCGACACGATGGCGGCGGTCGCGTTCTACGAGCGGGCGCTCGAGATCCGTGGACGTGCACTCGAGCCGGATCACCCCGAGATCGTGGCGCTCAAAGAGAAGCTGGCGTCAGCCTCGGGCGCTACTCAGTGACCAGAACCTGAGTGAAACCGTTTGGCCGGGCTCGGGCTCTTGTGTGGCAACTGCGCTTCACTCGCCGCCACGAAGTCTTCAAGGATCGACAAACCGCTCGATCCAGTTCTGCTCGACGATCAAGCCTCCGGACACGGTGTCCGAGAGCTCACCGTTCTCGTCCAGCCCGAGGAAGACGAGAATCCGCTCCCCGTCGGGAGAGACCTCGAAACCGTCTGGAAACCTCGCCGGCAGCTCGAGGCCGTTGGCCGGGCGCTCGAAGAGAAACTCCGGAGGACTGATCTCGAGTTTCGGATCGACTTGGATTCGGGCTGCCATGACCCGATCGCCGTCGACGAAGAAGAGCTCCCTGCCGTCCTTGGCCCACCTGGGATGGCGTCCGCCCTCGACGGACACCGGGTGGTCGTTGACTCCGCCCGGGTACCTTCGAACGTAGACCTGGAAGCGACCTGAGTCGCGACGCTCCACGTGGAAAGCGATCAGCCGACCGTCAGGGGAGAGCTGGACTTGCTGGGCGTTGACGTCGTCTTCCACAAGAAGACTGGATGTGCCCGTCGCCGGATCGCGGGTGTAGAACTCCCAGCTGCCCGACTCACCTCCGTGGAAAAGTTGGTCCGAGGCTCTGGACTGATGCGGCCACGTGCCAGCGGTGATCTTGCTGACGGCCCCCTGGCCGTCCACTGACCGCGCGACGATCGTCTGGTCGTCCGAGCCCACGGTGACGTAGACCCGCGAGCCATCGCGAGAGAAGGCAGGTCGGAAGGCCAGTGGTTCCCCGTAGGCCAGTTCCCGTTGTCTTCCCGTGACCAGGTCGACGAGGAGCAGATACCGTTCGACTTCGCCATCGACCAGGACGGCCACCTGATCTCCTTGAACGGAGACGGCTGGAAGAGGCACGTAGCGTTGCGGTTCCCCTACCGTCTCCAGGACCTGGCCTGCCCGATCGAGCCACGCCATTTGAGCCGTCGGCCCCCAGCCTGGATGTTGATAGACGAGGGTCCCGTCCTGCGACACGCTGGGTCTCTGGCCGCGCTCGGCAACGAGAAAAGGGGCGCCAACGGGCTCCAGACGCTCCAGAGAGAACTCGATGGCCCACACGCCTGGAATCGCTGGGCCTCCCGACCATCCGAGGGATCTCTCGAACACGATGTGGCCGGTCGGAGAGTAGACGGGACCTACGAGGATCTCGCCACGAAGCTCGACGACGTTCCGCCGTTCACCACTCGTGAAGAGGTCGATGGTGTCGAAGTACGGAGCGTTGTAGTCGTGAACCACAAAGACGTAACCCAGACCGTCAGGGAGTGCCGTGACGTCGTGGAAGTCGGACTCACCGGCGCCGACGCCGAGCAGCAGCGCCGGATCTCCGCCGCGAGCCGTTACCTCGTAGAGTCCACCAAAGCCACTGTTGAAGACGATGGTGTCGTTGTCATTCCAGACACCCCTCGAAAACTCGCCAAAGTCAACGTGTGCCCCGGTGATCGTCGAGGGACGCCCGCTACCAAGCGGAATCCTCTGAAGCCTGAGCTCTTTTTCGAACGCGAGCCACTGTGCGTCGGTCGACCAGAAGGGTCCGTTGGCCCCCTCGGTGTCGGCGACCTCCCGGGAGGAGAGCTGGTCGAGATCGCGCACGAAGATCCGATTGTCTGAGACGTAGGCGACGCGCTTGCCGTCGGCCGAGATCGAGTGCATCAAGCTCGTGCCCGAATCCCCAACGGGAATCTTGTAGCGTCGATGGGGAAGCCCATCCCGTTCGGGACTCGGCTTGACCAGCCAGCCGAGACTGCCGGTCAGCAGGGCGACGAAAACCAGCGCTGCCACTTGCCTCAGCCTCCCAGGACTGGAAGGCGTCGAGTCGGCTGCTCGCGGCTCATCGAGAGAGATCGCCGAGAGCTGGATCCGAATGTCAGCGGCGCTGCGCAATCGGTTGGCCTTCTTCTTCGTCAAGCACCAAGCTATGAGCTTCCTGAGCTGCTCGGGGCAGGAGTCCGGCAGGCGATCGAGGTCGGGTTCGGTTCTCAGGACCGCAGCTGAGATCTCGAGCACGCTGGATCCAGGGAAGGCGCGCTCACCGGTCAAGGTCTCGAAGAAGACACATCCGAGAGACCACATGTCGGTTCGCTGATCGAGGATCTCGCCCTGTGCTTGCTCCGGTGACATGTAGGCCGTCGTGCCCAGGATCTCGCCGCGACCGGTGGCTTCGACCGTCAAGGTGGGTGACTGGCTGAGGCTGGAGTCCTTGGCCCTCGGCGAGCCTTCGAGAGCCTTGGCCAGTCCAAAGTCGAGCACCTTGATCCCTCCGTCGCCGCGGACTTTGATGTTGGATGGTTTGAGGTCGCGATGCAGGATGCCTTTGTCGTGAGCTGCCTCGAGTCCCGCAGCGAGCTGGACGAAAAGCGGGATGGCTTCGTCGACGGGAAGCGGACCGCGACGAATGCGGTCGGACAGATCGTCGCCGTCGACGAGCTCCATGACGAGGAAGTGCGTGTCGCCGTCAACGGCGAAACCGTGGATGGTGGCGATGTTGGGATGGTTCAGCGATGCGAGCGCTTTTGCTTCGCGCTCGAAGCGAGCGAGACGCTCGCGGTCGAGTGCCAGGTCTGCAGGCAAGACCTTCAGCGCTACGTCGCGATCGAGTGTCGTGTCTCGAGCTCGATACACCTCACCCATGCCGCCGGCACCAATCTGGGCGACGATCTCGTAGGAGCCCAGTCGAGTTCCCGCTTCGAGGGTCACGATCGAATCAGTCTAGCTGCCAACCGACGGAGACCGGTACTGAGAGGGGCAGCGATGGGTGGCGGGTTCGGATGGTGGGAAATACGCATACCGACCATCGCGAGGCCATGCCAACGTCTGTCCGACTGTCGCGTAGTACGGCCGAACGGTGAATAGACAGCGATTTCGTGACTGTGAGATCGCGAAGCCTGCCGCACGGTTTCGCAGTGGCGCTCACAATCGGGAGCAGTTCAGATGGTCGAGACAGCGAGCGGTATCGGCGAGCTGATTGCTCAACTCAAACAGGATGGTGTTGCGGCGGGGGAGAAGGAGCGCCTCAGGATCGTCGATGCGGCACACGAGGAGGCTGGGAAAATCGTTGCCGAAGCGCGACGAGAGGCTGCCGGGCTCCAGGCTGAAGCAGAAGATCAGGCCGAGGAGTTGCGTCGCCAGCTCGAAGCGGAGCTGCGATTGGTGGCCCGCGACTTCATGACCAGCTTCCGACAGCGCATCCGTCAGCAGTTGATCGAGCCGCTGGTCGCAAGGGAGACGAGCAGCGTCGTGAACGACCCCGACTTTCTCAAGGAAGCCATCAAAGAACTGTGTGTCGGCTTTCTGTCTTCCGGGGGTGAGTCTCTGCAGGTCATCGTGCCGGAGTCTCGGCGCCAGGAGCTGGAGGAGTACTTCCTGGCCAACCTGGAGAGTGCTCTCGAACGGGCCGACGTGAAGGTGACTGGCGAACCAGGTCTCGAAGGTTTCCGCCTGACCAGAGACGGAGCGTCCTACGCCTGGGATTTCAGCCTGGCGACCATAGCCCGTGAGCTTCAGGCGCTGGTGGAGCCCTCTCTTCGTGAGTACTTCTCGCTGGACGCGGAGTCGGTCCGCTAGCGGAGTGATTCTGGATCTCTCGAATCGAGTCCATCTTGTCGCTGATCTATCTCGTCACCAGCCTGCCGGCACTGACACCGGGAATCGAGCCGCCGATCAGCAGCGACGACATGGCGACGATGGCGCGCCGTCACCTCGAAGGACCACCCCGCGAGGAGCTCGAGCTCCTGCTCGTGCTCGCCGATCTCGAGGAGACTGTGCGCATCACGTCGACGGCCCTGGCCGAAGACCCGAGCTTGTCTCAAGACGACCTGCTCGGCCTCTCGCGTCGTCGACCGGATCGCTGCGTCGAAGCTCCGCCTCTCGAGGCCCTGCCGTTGTGGGTGATCGAGCCGCAGCCCGAGCATCGACTGCTCCGCCGCTGGCTTCAAGAGACCAGTCGCCGTGCTCGGAGCCCGTTCTTGCGTAACTGGTCAGCGCAGATCACCAACCTTCGAGAGTCGGTATGTGGTCTTCTCTGCAAGTCTCAGGGACTGAGCCAGCACGATTTCGAGACGCAGATGGAGGGCCGCTTCGACAGCTCGTCGCACGTCATCCTGTCGAACTACGAGTCGCCAGACCTGGGAATCCGCAACCGCTTCGGATGGTTCGATCGTCTCGAGGGCGCACTGCGTGATCCCGATCTGTTGGCCATGGAGCACGAGCTGCTGCGGCTGCGTTGGGAGCTCTTGGAACGTTGTCATACCGAGCCGACGTTCTCGATCGACACGGTCTTGGTCACGTGGCTGCAGCTCCGCTTGCTCGAGCGCGAATCGAGCTGGAGCAAGCGCCGCGGCGAGGAGGTGCTCGACCACCTCCTCGATCTGTCCAGTCACCTCGGTTCGTGGACCTCGGCGGTCCCTGATGGGGCAGCAGGATGACTGTGGCCGCTTCGGAAGCCACTTCGCGAGTGGGCAGGGTCATCGGGGTCAACGGCAACATGGTCTCCGCCCGCTTCCCCGTCACCGTGAGGATGAACGAAGTGGCTTACGTTCATCTACCGCTCGCGGGGCGATCTCTCCGCCTCAAGTGTGAAGTCATCCGCGTTCGCGGCCACGAGTGTGACCTCCAGGTGTTCGAAGACACTCGTGGCCTCCGAGTCGGTGACGAAGTGCACTTCACCGAGGAACTGCTGGCCATCGAGCTGGGACCTGGTTTGCTGGGCACCACCTTTGACGGACTGGGCAATCCGCTCGGTGCTCTGGCTGAGACGACCGGTGTGTTCTTGCAGCGCGGCACGTATCTGCCGACCCTGGATCGCCAATGCGCCTGGAGGTTCGACCCTGTCGCGAGCGTGGGCCAGAGGCTCGAGGCCGGGCATGCGCTCGGTACGGTGCCCGAGGGGAGCTTCGACCACCGGATCATGGTTCCCCTGCAGCTTTCGGGGACGGTCGAGGTAACCTGGATTGCGGCTCCGGGGGAGTACTCGGTGGACGACGTCATTGCCCGGGTTCGCCTGGGTGACGAACGCGAGATCGAATGTCGCATGGCCCAGACCTGGCC
>JANQPS010001170.1 GCA_028285365.1 Thermoanaerobaculia bacterium
CCCGAAACGCTGCCGTACTCGCTCGAAAAGGCGACCGGACCCTGGCTGCAGCGCCATCAGGAGCAGGTTCGCGGGTCGCAGTGAGCCGGACGACCCGAACCTCCGGAGGTCAGCGACGACTGGCGGAACGCTCTGCGGCTCCGCTCTCCGACGGTGCGACATGTCCGGCGTTTGGTGATCGTAGGAGTGCTGGATACCTCGCGGCAGAGCTCTGTGACTCAGTCGTCGCGCAGAGTGCTGGCCGGATCGGCGGCGGCTGCCCGTCGTGCGGGGACGTATGACGCGACGAATGCCACCAGGAGTAGAGAAAGAACCCCAGCACTGAATGCCAGTGGATCGACACCACCGGCTGCGGGGAGCACGTCTCGAAGCTGCTGTGCCATGACGACACTGATGAGGAGTCCTAGCGTCATTCCGGAACCGAGGGCGATGCCGAACTCTCCGAGGACGGAGACGATGACCGATCGCTTCGCGGCTCCGAGTGCCATGCGGATGCCGATCTCGGGGGCGCGTCGGGCGACGCTGTAGGAGACCATCGAGTAGATGCCGAGACTGGCGAGGAGGAGAGCGAGAGCGGCGAAGACGGCGAGCACAGTGGCGATGGTGCGCTCGCTGGCGAGTCCGTCTCGGATGTAGGACTCGAGGTCACCGGTGGACGCGACCTCGATCTGTGCGTCGTCGGCTCGGATCTCGTCGGGGTACGACGAGGCGAGCTGGGTGGGATCACCCTGGGTTCTTGCGACGATGAGCGCGCGACGCATTTCGACCTGGTCGGCGGCTTGGAACATGATCGGCGTCGGGGGTTCTGCCAGCGAACGCACCTTGGCGTCAGCCACGACTCCGACCACCTGATGCCAGGCGTCGGGATCGGACTGTGGCCGGACCCTCTTGCCGATGGCACTCTCGCCAGGCCAGTAGCGTCGTGCTGCGGTCTCCCCGAGGATGACGACCGGCGTGCTGCCGTCACGATCTTCGGGGCCGAAGACCCGGCCTTCGACGAGCGCCTGACCCATGACCTCGAAGTAGCGGGGGCCCACCCAGGCAACCGGAAGCTCGACGGCACCGGTTCCAGTAGTGGGCTCGTAACCCTCGATGACGGTCGTCGTGCTGCCACCACGCCCGTTGGCTGGGAGGCGGGTGGCGAGAGCTGCAGCGTCGACACCCGGTGCACTCTCGATCCGTTCGAGGATCTCTTGCCAGCGTGCGGCGTACTGCTCGGGCTCGAGACCTAGCGGTTCGAGATCTGCCAGCGCCCAGGCCACCCGATTCGCGTCCACGCCGGCCCCTAGGGACAGAGCGGCGGTGGTGTTGCGGACCACCAGTGCACAGGCGATCAACAGGACGATCGAGGCGGCCATCTGGATCGAGACCAGACCGCCCCGAAGCACAGCCGGTATTCGCTGGAGAGAGGCGCCGCGGGAGCCTCCGTGAAAGACGCCCGCGAAGTCCACGGAGAGTGCGCGCAGTGCTGGCGCGATGCCGAACAGGACTCCGGTCACGATCACGAGCCCGAAGGTAAAGGCGACGACTCTGAGATCCATTGCGGTGTCCAGGGCACCTGCGGCCGGTAGCGGGAGTGGCAGGGCAGGGGTGAGCCTCATCAACGCGCGTGCGAGAGCCAGTCCCAAGAGGCCACCGAGGACCGACAGGAGGAGTGACTCCGCGATGAACGAGCGCGCGACCGCAGCGTTGCTGGCGCCGAGGGCACGGCGAACTGCGGCCTCGGGCAACCGAGTCATGCCGCGCACCGTCAGCAGATTGGCCAGATTGGTGCAGGCGAGTAGCAGGACCAGGCCCACGAGCGCCATGGTGCCCGCCGAGGCCTGATTGAGGTTCTTGTCCGCGTCAGGGTGCAGACGCACATCGCCGTAGGCGAAGACGGTGATGTCGCGATTCGTGTTGATGTCCGGGTACTCGCGCTCGAGACGGGTCGCCAGAGTGGTCATGGCGGCCTGCGCGTCGGCGGGGGTCACGCCGGGGGCTAGCCGCGCCTTGACGTCGTACCAATGGTCTTGCCGTCGTTCGAGGTTTTCGATGCGGTACTCACCGCCCAGTCCCACGGAGGAGATCGACAGCCAGAGGTCGGTGACCATCGGCATCAGATTGCCCCCGAATTGCCGGGGTCCGACGCCGACGATGGTCACCGGCTGGCCGGCGAGCTCGATCGAGCGTCCGACGATGTCGGGATCTCCCGCGAACTCCGCCTGCCAGAAGCGGTGGTTGACGATCGCAAAAGCCCCTGCACCGACCCGGTCGTGCTCCGGCGTGAAGCCAGGTCCGAGAAGCGGTCTCAGGCCGACGACGTCCAGGAAGCTCGCGCTCACGAACTCGGTCGCGACCTCGCGCTCGGCCCCGTCGCGCTTCCAGCGCAGGGTGGCTGGCGTCGACGCCGCGACGGCCTCGAAGACGTCGTCGAAGGCGGTCATGTCGCGATAAGCAGGGAAAGACGTCGAGTTGGGCTCGCCATCGTCCGAGTCCTGGTAGATCGACACGACCCGTTCAGGCTCGTTCCACGCCGGCGGTTTGAAGAGGAACGAGTTGACGAGAGTGAATGCGGCAGTGTTCACGCCGATTCCGAAGGCGACGATACTGAGCGCACCCAGGGTGAACATCGGTGTTCCGAGCAGTCGTCGGAAGGCTGTTCGGAGCTCTCCGGTCATCACGCTGAGCATTCGATCTCCTTGTCTTCGTCTCGTCACGGGGCGTGGGGTGGTTTTGGGTGTGACGGCGCTGCGCCCCGAGCACTCGTCGTACGCGGTGAGCAGGAGGTCCCAGCACGACGTAGCGGTCCACCAGATGGCGGCAAGAGCACCGCGGCGTTCGAGGCGTCGCCTCAGAGTGCACTCGAAGTACTCGGACATCTCTGCTTCGAAGGCCCGCCGAAATGCTCTCGGGTAGGCGAGAAGGAGCAGCCGAAAGACGCCGCTCAGGCTGAAGGCGAGCGCATCGGCAAGTGTCGGACGGCTCATGACGTCGGCTCCACTACCTGGCGCGCCCGAGCGACGTTGACGATGTGGTCGAGCCTGCGGATCTCGTCCGCGAGGCAGGCTCGGCCAAGGTCGGTCGACCGGTAGTAGCGCCGCCTCGGATCGGCGTCGGTAGGCGAGTCAACCTCCGTGATCAGGCCGTGCTGACACATCTCTTTCAGCGACCGGTAGAGAGTTCCGGGACCAAGAGACATCGCGCCCTCCGAGGTCTCCTCTACGGACTCGGCGATTCCGAGGCCATGGAGATCTCCCTGGCTCAGAGCCAAGAGGATGTGCAGGACAGGCGGGCGGAGCGGTGTGATGGACGGCATCTCGAGTCTCGCTGGGTTCGGGCGATATATCCATGACGGATAAGTCGGCCGAAAGGTTTCACCAGGATCACGCCGACGCTTCCCCTCACCAATCGCGGGTCGCGCTTGTCAGGGTGGGGGAGTGCTCGAAGCGCTGAGCAGAGGCGCAAGACTCTGGCCCTGGCAACTTGTCGACCAGCCGAGCCACCAGAGGAAGGACTTTCGGCCGGCTTCATCGGAGTCGCCGCCATCTCTCGATCAACACCCGATTCGGATCTCGCGAATATACTGCGCAGTCTCGCGCAACCGCTCCGAGGCTCCCCGAGCCCCTCGATTTCTCGCTGGGGTTTCGGGAAGCTGTCGAAAGATGCGCTGCCGTGCGCGAGTCCCTCACCTCAGACAGCATCTCGTCACGCGTCACTGCAACCCCGGTCCCAGTCCGCCGTTGACGCAAGTCAACAGGTTCACGGTGTCGGTACAGTTTCGCTTCACAGCGTGACGTCTTAGGAGTCAGCATGACCACAAGATCATCGATTTTTTGCCTCCCGAGCCGCCTGGCCGCATACACGACGGCCTGCGCAGCCGGCCTGATGCTTGCGACCATGGGCGCGGCCCAGGAAGAACCCACCGTCGTCGAGGAAGAGATGACGGTCACGGCTCAGCGCGTCGAGCAGGAACTACAGGACGTCCCGATCTCGATCATCGCCGTGAGCGCCGAGGATCTCGAGCAGCGCGCCATCAACGACGTCCAGGAGCTTGCCGATGCAGCTCCCGGAGTGGTCGTCAGCGGCCAGAGCTCGAGCACCGGAGAGCTGGCGCTCACGATCCGAGGCATCGGCTCCAACACCTTCGGATTGGGGACGGAGTCCACCGTGGGCTACTACGTCGATGGCGTCTACATCTCGCGGCCCCAGGGTTTCCTGAATCAGTTCCTCGACCTCGAACGGGTCGAGGTCCTTCGAGGTCCGCAGGGCACCTTGTGGGGGCGCAACTCGACGGGTGGCGCGATCAACGTCGTGACCAAGGCGCCGTCGAATCAGTTCGAAGGTCGTCTGTTCGCCGAGCTGGGCGAGATCGATTCCCCGGAGTCTGCTGAAGAACAACGGTTTGCCTTTTCGCTCGGTGGCGGCTTCTCGGACCGGGCTTTCGGTCGACTTTCGGTGCAGAGCAACCAGACCGAGGACTACACGTTCAACGAGCTCCTCGGGCGAACCTTCGACAACGTCGACGGCTACTCGGTGCGCGGCGCAGTGACGTTCCTGCCCACGGAGTCGGTCTCGGTGACGGTTCGCGCTGATCTGACGGACAACGACAGCCACAACAACTTCACGCTCCGTCCGGGCGACATCGGTCCCGACTCGGTTCTGGGAACTCTTCTGCGTTTCTACGACCTCGATGCGCCGGCCGACGTCCATCGGGTCGCTGCGAACATCGCACCCGAGTCCGCCTACGAAGAAAGTGGCTTCTCGCTCGACGTCAACTGGACGTCGGGATCGGGTCTCGAGCTGCAGTCGCTCACCAGTTTCCGAGAGTTCGAGTCACGACGCGTGGCCGATGTCGATGCCTCGGCGCTCGACTTCGTCGAGAACGTCGGTGAGTTCGACGTCGAGTGGTACTCGCAAGAGCTCAAGCTCACCGGAAGCACGGACAACTTCGATTGGATCGGTGGTCTCTACTACTTCCACGAAGAAGGAGCCACCAACGTCGACACCGTGACCGATCTGGCGCTTTTCCAGGTGCAGTTCTTCGCGGCGAGTCCTGGGCTCTTTCTGTTCAACCCCAGCGACTTCTGCTCGCTCGGATTCCTCGCGCCGCCCACTGTGTGTGGCCCCGACTACTACAACTTCCTGGCGCCCCTCTTCGGTTTGGCGCAGCCCGGCAACAAGGCCACCGGTAACTTCTTCACGACCCTGCTCGACACCGATTCCTACGCTGCGTACGGCCAGGTCTACTGGCACGTCAACGACCGGTTCACGCTGACCGCTGGCCTGCGCTTCACGGAGGACGACAAAGAGCACTCGCAGACGACTATCGACTTCGCCACTCTGCTGCCGACGACACTCGTCGACTCGGACAGCTGGGACGGTGTGACTCCCAAGCTGGGTCTCGAGTACCGTCCGAACGACGACGTGCTCCTCTACGGCTCGGTCACGACCGGCTTCAAGAGCGGTGGCTTCAACTCGATCAGCGTTCAGCCTTCGTTCGACGAGGAGACCATCACCAGCTACGAGGTCGGCGTGAAGTCGACTCTGGCCGACCGACGAGTGACTCTCAACGCGTCGGCGTTTCACTACGAGTACGACGATCTGCAGGTCGCCGTCCTGTTTCCGGACCGCTCGAGCGTCGAGAACGCGGCCCAGGCCACGGTCAACGGCGCCGAGCTCGACGTGCGTTTTCGGCCGAATCGGCGCTTCTCCCTGGAGCTGGGACTGTCTCTCCTCGACGATGAGTTCGACGACTTCTTCTCGCAGAACCCTCGTGACGTCGCCATCGCGCAGGACAACCTGAATGCCATGGGTAACTTCGATCCGGTTGCGGCGGCACTGGCCGCGGCCGCAGTACCGCTCACCGACCTCTCGGGTCGAAGTCTCCAGCGCGCTCCCGACTTCTCCGGCAACCTCGCGCTTCAGTACGTTTTCCCCGTGGGCTCGGGGAGCCTGACGGCTCGCGGCGAGATCACCATGACGGACGACTACTCCTTCGATGCTTTCGGAGAGTTCACGCAGGACAGCTATGAGCTGCTGCACGCCAACCTGAGCTGGGCGCCAGGCAACGGTCGGTGGCTCTTCAACCTCTACGGCCGCAATCTCGGTGACGAGGAGTACAAGACTGCGGAGCTGTTCGCTCGCGTGACCGGCTCACTGCAGCTGTGGGCGCCGCCTGCGTCTTACGGTCTGCAGGTCGCCTGGAGCTTCTGAGTCGGTCGCAGCTCCGAGATTTCCGTCAGGTCACGTCCCG
Organism: Thermoanaerobaculia bacterium; assembly: GCA_028285365.1. Lineage (GTDB taxonomy): Bacteria > Acidobacteriota > Thermoanaerobaculia > Multivoradales > Multivoraceae > JANQPS01. Next base: position 6,236 of record JANQPS010001170.1, read on the forward strand.
AAGTGGGATGGCTTCGGTTAGAATTTGCTGCACTGCAGCTAAACCGTCTGTCCGGGGATCCCGCGTCAGGCATTCGGGAAGCCGATAGGGGGCGATTCTCGTCTGACTGCTGGAGTCGAAATCCTGGTTTCGCCTTAGCTGTTTCCAGTTGCTTTTCCTAGTCGCGGTTTCCGGTTTGTCGTCGTGATCGAGACGACCGAGATCGCGACGAGCTCACGAACGAGTACTTGAAGAGGACAGTTCCATGACTTCTTTTGACGAACAGATCGAGTCCGCCAGACAGTGGATGGAGAGTGAGCGCTTCGGCGAGATCACGCGCCTCTACTCGGCCCGGCAGCTCGCTGAGCAGATGGGAACCGTGCCGACGGAATATACCGTGGCCCGTGATGCGGCGGAGGCGTTTTACGCTCGCCTGCGCGAACTCTTCGAACAGAAGAAGTCGATCACGACGTTTGGTCCGTACTCGCCCGGTCAAGCCGTCAATATGAAGCGGCTGGGTATCGAGGGCATCTACCTGGGTGGATGGGCCACGTCGGCAAAAGGATCGCTACACGAGGATCCGGGCGCGGATCTGGCCAGCTATCCGCTCAGCAGCGTGCCGGACGAGGCTGCGCCCATCGTACGTGCCCTGCTGGCAGCCGACCGCAACCAGCATTTCGCGCGCACGCGCATGAGCGACGAGGAGCGCGCGAGCACTCCGGAGTACGACTTCAGGCCTTTCATCATCGCTGATGCCGACACTGGACACGGTGGCGACGCTCACGTTCGCAACCTCGTCCGTCGCTTCGTCGAGGCAGGCGTGCCCGGCTACCACATCGAAGATCAGAAGCCTGGCGTCAAGAAGTGTGGTCACCAGGGCGGCAAGGTCCTCGTACCGGTCGACGAACAGATCAAGCGCCTCAACGCCGCCCGCTTCCAGCTCGACATCATGCGGGTCGGCGGCATCATCGTGGCGCGCACCGATGCCGAGGCCGCAACCCTGCTCGACGGTGGCAGTGACGAGCGCGACCATCCCTACATCCTCGGTGCGATCAACAAGAACGTGCCGAGCTATCGGGTGACGACGCTCGCGATCCATCGCCTGTTCTTCGAACAGGGTGTCGAAGAGATTCGCGGTCATCTGCTGTACGCGATCGACGACTCGGACTTCGGAGCGGCGCGTGAGTGGCTCGAAGAGCAAGGTCTCTGCGCCCGGATCGCCGAGCACGCTCAAGCTTTTGCGAACGATCCATCGCTCAACCCGGGCGCGATGCTCGATGACGTTCTCAACGGATTTGTGGCGGCCTGGGAAGAGGACGCCGGACTCGCCACCTTCGGACAGGCCGTGGCCGACGCCATGGCGCTACGCGAGGAAGACGGCGAGGGTTTCGCCATGTCGGTGGATGAGTGGAAGGCTTTCGCCGCGACGGCTTCCTACTTCACGGCGCGGCGCCAGGCCGAGTCGCTCGGGATCAAGCTCAAGTGGGATCGGGAACGTGCGAAGACCCCGGAGGGCTACTACCAGGTCAAGTGCGGCATCCCGCTCGCAATCGCCAAGTCGCTGGCGGTGGCGCCGTTCTGCGACATCTTGTGGATGGAGACCAAGACGGCAGATCTCCACGACGCCAAGATTTTTGCCGATGCCATCCACGCGGTGTACCCGGACAAGATGCTCGCCTACAACCTCTCGCCATCGTTCAACTGGGACACGACCGGAATGAGCGACGAGGAGATGAAGCAGTTTCCCGCCGAGCTCGGAAAGATGGGATTTGTCTTCAACTTCATCACCTACGGTGGCCATCAGGTCGATGGCGCAGCAAGCGAAGAGTTTGCACGCGCTCTGCAGGAAGACGGCATGCTGGCGCTCGCGCGGCTGCAGAGGAAGCTGCGTCTCGTTCAGTCGCCCTACCGGACCCCGCAGACCCTGGTCGGAGGACCGCGTCTGGATAGCGCTCTCATGGCGTCCTCCGGTCGTACCGCTACGACCAAGGCGATGGGCAAAGGATCGACACAGGTTCAGCACCTCATGCAGACCGAGGTGCCGACCAAGTTGCTCGAGAACTGGCTCGAGATCTGGACGGAGCACTACGAGCTCCCGTCGCCACTCAAGATCGGGCTCAGGCCCAACACGGCGGGCTCGGAGCTGCTCGAACTGACGGTCTTCAATCCGGAAGGAACGTCGGTTGCGAACGTCGTCTTCTCACCGATGGAAGACCGCCAGGAGAAGACCATCCTCACGGTGCGCGATCAGAACACCTTCGATCCCAACCTGCGCAAGAAGCGGATCATGTCGCTCATCCATCTGTGGATGATCCACCGCTACGAGGCCAGCCAGGTCCACTACGTTTCGCCGACCGAGGACAATCAGTACCAGACGCAGAAGATGAAGACCCACGGTCTGTTCTCGAGCGTTCACGACGAGGTGGGACACATCATCGTCGCGTCGGTGGATCAGGCGCGCGTGGCCGCTCTGCTCGCCGAGGATCAGGTCGAGCTGGGCCGTCTCATTCGCAAAGAAGGCGCGCCGGCCATCGTCGCCTGATTCGAGACCAGACGCAGGACGCAAGACGCAAGACGGAACCCAGAGGGGCTCGTGTACAAGGTCGACTTGATGCGGGTCCCTCTCCTTGCCCTCGGTGAGGCTCGTCAGGTGGCGCACTGGGCGCTCCAGATCCCGACAGCTGTTGCGAGCCGGCTGATCGAGGTGCAGGCTGACGACAGCCACTCGAACTTCGGTTGGAGCGCGCTTGGTGGCGGAGCTTTGCTCAGTCATGGTCTCGCCACCGTCGACGCAGAACTCCGAGTCGGACTCAGCTTCTACCCACTCGAGTTGCTGGTGACCCGACGAGAGGCCGTCGTCGCCACCGTTGCGCTCGAGGGTGAGACCCTCAGCGGTGCGCTTCGACTGTGTCGTGATCGACTAGAGCGTGCCAGTGGGGGAGCGATTGCAGCGTTCGAGCTGCGGGACTACGAGATGCCGCCGCATCCTCTGTTCGAGGGATCGCAGTTTGCGTCGTCGCAGCTTCGCGCGGAGCTCGCGCAGCTGGCCGACTGGTTCGGCACGTTTCACCGCTGTTTTGCCCGACTCACCGAGCGACTGCGCCTGCTGGAGAGACTCGATCTGGAGGTTGCCGACGCGCGGATCTGGCCACATCACTTCGATCTCGGCGGCCTCGTGACCCTGAGCCGAGGACTGACCCAGGGAGAGCGGCGCGGCGAGCGGCGCCCGTCGCAGCTGGGCTTTGGCTTGTCTCCTGGAGACGGGCTGATCGATCAGCCCTACGTCTACGTGAACCCATATCCGGGCCCGCCCGAAACGGAGCCGTGGGAGTTGCCCGACGGGTGGCACTGGCAGAACGACGGATTCAGCGGGGCGGTGCTCCTTGGAGAGGTTGCCGCCGACCTCGACGAGCTGGTCTTGAGAAGGCAGTTGCTCGCAGTCGCGGCGGGTGGCCTCCGACTGGACGGCCCCGAGATCGAAGCCGCTTACTGGGACGAGTCCGTGGGCTGAGACTCGGTGCCTGCCTTGGGAGGCCAGCACACCAGAACGCCGAGACAGCCGGCAGCGATCACGAGTCCGAGGAACTCGCGACTGTCTTCGATGTATTGACGCTCGGTCGACATGGTGCCGACGATGTCGCCGAACGGGTGTTCGAGAACCCATTCGATGAAGCCCGGTAGTGCCATTGCAGCAACGATGGCGGAGACGCCGAGCACGACCCAGGTCGTCCGTTTCAGGTAGCGGCCTGTTGCACCGACGATCAGAGGCACCGAGATCGCGAGGTAGAGAGGCACCCACAGCCACGGATCCGGATCGTTGATCTGTAGCCCTCCGAAGACCACCATCGCGAGCCCGAGGACAGCATGGGTGATCTTGCGAGTCATCTGATCGTCTCCGTCGGAAGAATTGGCTGCCGTCGTCGCTCGGGCGAGTCTGCCTAGGAATCGAGCGTGTCGTAGACGATGCTCGAAGGCTCGATCTCCCCGGAGAGCCGCGTGATGCGCTCGAGATCTTCGAGATACCGGAGGTGAGCGATGGTCTCGCCGGTCGCGAACCACCGCTGCATGATCGGAAAGTCGTCCCAACTGTCGGCACGGATGTCCCAGGTCATTCCCGCAGCCGTCTGGTAGGCGTTCTTGGGGCCGTCCTGGAGCACGTCGACGGTTTCTGCGGCTCGGTCACTGTGGTGCTGCTCGAGTTCTTCGATGCGCCGGGAGAAGTCTTCGATCAGGCTTCGATGGCCAGGAAGGCAGACTTCGACGTCCAGGGCGTTGACCTTGCGCAGGCTCGCCAGGAACTGGTCGAGCGGGTCGTGCTCGTCTGACCAGGCCTGGATGTTGGGTGTGATGTCTCCCAGAACATGATCGCCGGCGACGAACAGAGCCTTCTTGCGGTCGTAGAGCGAGACGTGCCCGAAGGTGTGACCGGGAGTGTCGATGACCTCGAGCTCGTAGCCACCGATCGCGATCGTGTCGCCCTCGTGAAGAGGTTCGTAGTCGACGGCTCTTCCCGAACCGAACTTGGCGGCCGGATGGTTGCGAAACGACGACTCCAGCTCCTCCGCGGGAAAGCCGCTGCGCTTGAGATAACGGCCCATGTCGCTCTCGGCAGACCAGGAGAACTCACGCCTCATAGCTGCCGCGTCGATGGCGCCCATGTAGGCCTTGCGTCCTGCGCGCAGGTAGTGGGGAATCAGTCCGCAGTGATCCGCATGCAGGTGGGTTGCGATGAAGTCGGTGCGCTCGAGGTCGATTCCGATCTCGTCGAAGCCCGCATCGAGAACTTCGATGCACTCCGGTCGGTTCATTCCGGTATCGACGACGAGGCTTCTATCCGAGCCGCGGATCACATAGGAGTTGATCGCCTTGAGCGGGCTCTTGGGGAGTGGGACGACGATCTGAAAGAGGTCGGGGAGGATTTCGTGGACCATGGTGGCTCCGGAAGCGGCTCGAAGACTGTGAGCCGAGGTGCTCAACCCTAACCAATCGGTGGCCGGTCGGGGCCTCGCGGCCGTCTTGGCGAGGCCGACTGAGCGGTGATGGCACAATCGCCGGGAGATCTCGGCAGCGGGGAGTCCGGGCAGTGTCACGAACACAATGACCACGACGACCACGACGACCACGACGATGATCGTGTTGGCGCAATGAGCTGGTCGCCGCTCGACATGGCTCCGGGTCTACTGGTGATGGTCGTCGCGCTGATGGCCGATCGCGCTCTGAGGCGGTTCTTCGACCCGGTGCCGCTGCGCGCCTGGCTGGTATTTGCCGTCGTGCTGTTGGCAATGTTCGCACCGG
>JANQPS010001174.1 GCA_028285365.1 Thermoanaerobaculia bacterium
GGATCTGTTGAGGGTTGCCTGCGGTTCCGTGAAGGCCGACGACCAGCGGCGACTTGCGAGTCGGGTCGTACGACGACGGCACGAGCACCAGAAAGGGAATCGAGTTACCACCCGGATCGATGACCGAGTAACGCTCTTGGATGCTGAGCTCTCCGGAGGTCGTCGGCTCTTCGGCGAGGAGTGACGTTGCGCCGACGAGACAGAGCAGTGCGCAGATCTGGAATCGGACCCTCATGACCGAGACGTTGGACTCGGTAGGACGACGAGGGGTTCCAGAGAGAAGTGAGAGAACTCAGGTGCCTGGGATCTGTTCGGCGTAGCCGTCCCAGTTTGCCAACAGCTCATCGATGACCGTCGAGCCAACGAGGTAGAGCGACTCCAGCGCTGCGGTCATGCCGCTGTAGCCGTCGTTCTCGCGGAGGAGATTGTCGGCGGCGGTGACACCCGGGGGTGGCGTGGTGTAGTTGCTGCCTGCGCGCAGGACGAGGAAGCGATTGCGGTCCACACGGCCTGTGTCGTGAAGGAACTCGATCGCCTGGAAGGTGCCGGTGTCCTCCATGCCCGACGTCACGAAGTTGGTGTCACCACCAGACCAGTAGTCGACCCACTTGTTGGCCCAATCGTTGAGCAGCGCGCCGTGCCAGAAGGTCATTGCGGCGATGTGTCCGCCGGTGAGCACAAACGGTGGTCGGAGTGCGTTCTCGTGGGCTGTGTACTCGGAGCGTGCCTTGGCCAGCTCCGGGGAGTCCTGCAGCTCGAGGTCGCGAGTCAGCTCGAAAGCCCAGTTGCGCAGCCCGACGTTGGTCTGGAACGCCTCCCCTCGGGGCTCGGGGCGGTTCGGGTCCCAGGGTTTTCGGGTGCGACGGGCGAAAAAGCCGGTATCCCAGTCATCCGGCTTCTCCCTGGCATCGATCTCGTGTCCGAGGTCACCGTCGACGAGCCAGCTCGACCAGGCGGCGGAGCCGATCGACGCATCTTCGGGATCGATCCCGGCGATCCCCGCGACGAGCCAGTACGCCTTGCTCAAGTCGAAGCGCTGGTCTAGGCCTAGCGCCATGGTGCTGGACGCGGAGCGATGGGTTCCGACTCCCGTGAGCAGGGCGAGGGTGCCGGTCGACTCGTCGAACCAGAGATCATGGAATCCTTGCGGGAACGGGATGCGTTCGTCGAGGCTCCGACGCTCCTTCCAGAACTGCAGCTCGCCGGGCGCATCACCGCTGTCTTCGCCTCGTTCGAACATGGTCACGATGACGACTTTGACCTCGCGCGGCGTGGAGCACGGGCCGCCGGGTTGGCAGTCGGCGGAGCTGCCGTTCGTCGTTGGGCCTTGGGACGTCGGCGAAGCACAGCCCAAGAGCACACAGCACGCGAGGAGTAGACAGGAAGTCGTTCGTTTGGCGATCTTCATCGGGTTCCCTCGGAGCTCTTGCTCACCGCTCGGACAAGTCTCAGGTGGTCGGCCTCTGTTTGGGCCTCAGTCGGACGAGGGCGCGCAAGCGGAGTAGTTGCGGCACAAGAAGCCTCGGTACTGCGGCCTCGCGTTCTCGAGCATTTCCGTTCCCTTGCGCCGGAATCGCTGTTCGAAGAGCTGGATGCGATTCTCCCAGTGACCCAGGAGCTCTGTCTTGAGTGGTTCCTCGACGAACGCGTAGCGCAGCGAGTTGCGCGACAGCTGTTTGATCTCTTCCCAGGACAGGTCGAACTCGGTGACCGCGACAAAAAACTCGTCACTCATGGTCGAGTCCCACATGCCCCGGTCGTCCGTCGACAGTGCAACCGGAATACCGGTGCGCAGGTACTCGGGAAACGGATGGCGTGAGTAGTCGTCGACGTAACCCAGCAGGAGGTTGGAGATCAGGTTGATCTCGATCATCACGTTGCCATGCTGCATCAGGAGCATCGTGTCGGGATCGCTGATCAGGTTGAATCCGTGGCCGATGCGCTCGGCGCCGAGGAGCAAGGTGTCGCGAACGTGGGAGTTGGGCTCGTCGACTTCGCCGGCGTGAATCGACAGGCGAACCCCGCCGAGCTGCTTGCGCAGCTCGCGAAAGGTTGGAAGGAAGCGCAGCGGGTAACCCTTGTCGTTGTCCTCGCGACCGACCAGATTGACGGCGACGACGTCGTCGTGCCGAGCGGCCAGCCGATAGGTGCTTTCCAGCAACCGCTCAGCCTCCGGGTGAAATCGCAACACCGAGAACTGCATCCTCACTGTGACGCCCGTGGCTTTTGCATCGGTTCGGCTCAGCCGCTCCCGGTAGATTGCGAGCACGTCGTCCGGAGAGATGGGTTCCCCGTCGGGCATTGTGAAGCCCGAGAACGGCACCTGAGTCTCCAGGTATGCGACACCCTCGGCGCCAAACGCCTCGACGTTCTTGAACAGGATCTCTGCCACCAGCCAGGGGTTGTCGCGAAGTGCACCCAGCCGAGGCCAATGCTCCTCGAAGAACTCGTCGCGTCCTTCGTGAGGCTTGTCGAGGACGAGGGACTGTTGCCAGGCGACGCGCTCTTTGTCGTCGAGGTCCGCCAGCGGTTTGTACTCGCCGCGGAGGCACGCTGGCAGGTCTTTCCAACGGCGCTCGTCGAGCGTGTGGAAGTAGAGCAGGTAGGGCGCTCCCGCAGGCGCACCACCGTCGAAGGTGCAGTCGTCGATTTGTATCTTCGTGTAGTAGCGGTAGCCGCGTTCTTCGGCCGCCAGCGCGGCGTCGAAGTACCACTCCGGGTGCCCGGAACCCGAGAGGTGGTTGTGCAGGTCCCCGCCTTTCGGCATGGAGTGGAGGAAGCGCAGCAGCTGATCTGGGGTCGCGTCGTCTTTGAACTGCTCGAACCAGTGGTTCGTCGCGGCCGTGGCGGGAAGCGACCCGGACAACAGTGCAAGAAGTGCGGTGACCAGTGCGGTGACCAGGCTTGCCCAAACGTTGTTCATGCGGATAGTTGGCGACGAGTGGTAGCGGAGCGCCTTGATGATAGAGCGTGGAGCACGATGTGAGGCCGGTGGCAGGGGGATTACAATCACACCTCAAGTGTCATGCTGGCGGAATGGCCAGACCCAGTCATGCGAGACCAGTCATGCGAGACTCCTTCAGAGGTTGTCAGCGCAACGAGGTCAATCGTCAAGGACGCATCGAGCCGAAGAACCCAGAGTGGTCCGACACCAAACGCCTGCCAACGACCACGTTGGATGTCATCCCTGAGTTGCCGAAGGCAACTGCTCTGAACATGGCCGGCTGCAGGCAGTTTGTGTGGGGTGGCCTTGGCCTCACGCCTTCTGTGTCTTCCCCATGGAAGGGCGGGAGACCCTGGATCACTCTGGCCGGACTGAGGCCTGTCCTGAGTCCCCCCGAAGGGCGCCTCGCAGCGACGGTCAAGTATTGGGTTCCCGAGCCGCATGGGTCGAGGTCCTTCCGTCCGGCCTTGGAACCGGAGCGCTGTGATCCAGGATCCCTCCCGGCCTCCCGTCAGGATGACAATGCGACGTGTGGCCAGCCGCCACCACGTCCCCGTAGTTCGGCGTAGT
>JANQPS010001176.1 GCA_028285365.1 Thermoanaerobaculia bacterium
CGATCTGTTCGCTCAGACTTTGACCCGCATCGTCGAGAGTGCACACCCGACCGAGAAGTTCGCCCGGGCCTTCGAGCAAGAGTCCCCGCCGCTCCCCCACACTGGCGAAGTCGTCCAGTTCCTCGACGACAACCCGACCTTCTCCCTGACCAAGGACGTGTTGGATCGGTTCATCGGGGACAACCCCACGGCATTGAACAACATCAACGACGATGCCCAACTCAAGACCGACCTCAAGGCGATTCAGCGACTGCACAACATCGCGGGTCGTTTTGCCAAGTACGAGATCACCAAGGCACTGCTCAACGGAGGTTTCGAGTCGGCTTACGAGATCGCGCACCTCGGGAAGGACGCGTTCGTCGGGCAAATGTCTGCGGCGCTCGATGGAATCGAGGGCATGGACGGCGCCGACCTGGCGCTGACGATTCACCACAACGCCACACTCAAGCATGCATCGGTAACTGGGTTGATGGCTCAGTACGGCGTCGCGCTCAACCAGATCAAGGTCGACGCAATCAAAGACCCCGAGGAAGCGCTCGGGGCCGAGTCCGGACTCCCGGACCTGGCGGCGCTGTTCGGAACGATGGACTTTTGTAGCTGCAAGCACTGTCGCTCGGTCTTCAGCCCTGCGGCCTACCTCGCTGATCTCCTCAACTGGTTGTGCAAACGGAGCGCGGTCGTCGAAGACAACGGTCTCGACGTCCTGCTGGGTCGGCGCCCCGACATCGAGCACATCGAACTTTCATGTGACAACACGAACACCGTCCTCCCCTACATCGATCTCGTCATCGAGCTGCTCGAAAACGAGATCGTGGCCGGTGATCCGAGCCCATGGCCGCAGACGAGCCTCTCGACCGACGAGCTACTGGTCAACGCCGAGCACGTCGACGACAACGCGTACACGCCCCTCTCGACCGCACTGTTCCCTTGGAACTTGCCGTACGATCGATGGGCACACGAAGCGTCCGCGTTCTTGTCACACATGAACGTTCCACGGCGAGAGCTGATGGAGACTCTGGCCAATGGTGGATCACCCACCGTCGCCGCAATCGAAGCCGAAGTGCTTGGCATCTCCGTGGGAGCTCGAGCGATCATCACCGGCGAGGATTCGGGAGCCGACGCCCGCGAGTATTGGGGTTTCGCCCCGGCCGACAACGCCTGGGTTGCGACGCTCGACTCTGTCAAGGAGGTGATGACGCGAGCAGAGCTGTCCTTCGACCAAGTCAACGAGCTCCTGGACACTGACTTCGTCAACTCCGTGAACGCTCAGACGGTGGTCCCTGAGTGTGATCTGGGGCAAGGTCACTTCGACCCCGATCTGACGGCGGGCGACTTCGAGAAGATGCACCGATTCCTGCGGCTCCAACGAGCCACTGGTCTGCGTTTTCGAGAACTCGACGCCGTGATCGCGGACCTCGGGAGCGGAGTCTTGGATGAAACGAAACTACCCGAGATGGTCGCGTTCTTCGACCTTCTCGAGCGCACGCAGGCCTCGCCCCTAGACCTGCTGGGATGGTTCGCTGACCTGGACACCAAGCTCTATGTCGACGGCGAGGCCTGTCTCTACGACAGGTTGTTCCAGAACAAAGCGGTGACCCAGGAGCTCGACTCGGACTTCGCTCTCCACACCGACCGGACGGAGCTGGCGATCAGTTGGGCTGCACCGGTTGCGATGACCGAAGCGCACAAGGCAACCATCGTTGCGGGTATCCAGGTCTCCCTCGAGGATCTCGAGATCTTGCTGGCGAGCTCCTACTTCACCGGAAATCTCGAGCTCGACAACCTGAGCCGGTTGTACCGGCACGCTTCGTTCGCCCGAGTCGCGGGAGTCTCGATCGCAGATCTCCGGACGCTGCGCGAGATGACCGGTGACGACCCGTTTGCGTCCCCCAGCGCGGCGCTCGCCTTTCTCGACCTGGCAATGGACGTCCAACGGTCTCCATTCGGCATCCGCGAGCTCGACTATCTGCTGCGTCACCAGTTCAATCCTTCCGAGTCGATCGCGCCCAACGACGCAGTCACCGCTGCCGAGCTCGCAGGATATGTCGCGAAGGTCCAGGAGATCGATGCCATGTACGCGTCCGAGCCCGACCCGGATGGTTTGCTGACTCGGAAGTTCCTGGCAGAGGTCATCGTCGCAGATGCGGACCTGGACGCTGCGATGGGCCTATTGACTCGGAACACGGGCATGACTGGCCCCCAACAGGAGACGTTCGTTGGGGACCACTTCGGCAGCTTTCTGGACGTCGGGGACGCGAAACTGAAGCTCGTCGGTGTGAATCCAACCTGGGATCCGGTTCACAAGAAACTGCCCGAGCGCACCAACTACGTGCTTGGCGGACTTCTCCCGTATCTCCGGGACCGTGACAGAGACGTGGCCCTCTTCACTGCGATGTCTTCAATTCTCGGCATTGCAGAGGAGACCGCCAAGGCTCTCCTCGAGGATCTTCTGACCGATCCGCAAGATGACAACTTCGCGATCAAGACGGTACTGCAGACGACGAACTTCTTGGAGCAGGACCTCGATGCTACGCCGGTGTCGAGGACGAACAACGGGCCCGTCTTCGAGGCGATGGACCGAATGTCTAAGGCGAGCATGGTGATTTCCGGCTTCGGAATCGCTAGCGAAGATCTAGACTGGTACTTTACCACCACCGGCAACCTGAAGTGGCTCGACCTCGACGCGCTACCGTTGGCCGCCACGGTTGCCAACTCCGTCGGATTCAGCGAGTGGACAAAGCTGCGCGCCCAACGGGTACTGCTCGGGGAGTTCCGAGGTCCCGGCAATACTCATCGCCTGATACAGCAAGCATCGAGCGACGCGGAGGCCTTCGACCTGCTCAGCGAGCAGACTGACTGGAATCGTGACGAGATTGACGCGATCGCCTCCAGCTTCACCATCAGCCTCGCCTCGTTCGAAGACGAGGTGACGCTCTCGTGGATGGTGGACGCCTTCAGCATTCTCTCCCGTCTAG
>JANQPS010001204.1 GCA_028285365.1 Thermoanaerobaculia bacterium
GAGTTGCGCATGGTTCCCAACCAGCCCCTGACGTTCGCAAACGATGCCTTCGGCCCGCGCAAGGAGGACGCGCTCATCGCTTACGGCTGGGACAAGTTCCTGCGCGGCGGCGCCCGCGACCACGATGCGCTGTGGCTGGCTCGTCTGCCGATGACCAAGTCAGCGGTGCGGGCCATGGACACCATCACCGCGCTGTTCGCAGAGCGCGAGGACAATCCGGTCACCGTCGACGAGTTTGTCGTCGCCGGCGGCTCCAAGCGCGGCTGGACGACGTGGACTACCGCCGTCGTCGACGATCGAGTGATTGCGATCGCGCCGTTTGTCATCGACATGCTGAACGTCGTGCCCTCCTTCGAGCACCACTGGCGCGCTTACGGCTTCTGGGCTCCCGCCGTCTACGACTACAAGCGCGAAGGCATCATGGAGTGGCAGAACACCACTGAGTACGCGCGACTCCAGGAGATCACCGAGCCGTACAGCTACCGCGAGCGGCTGACGCTGCCCAAGTACGTCGTCAACGCGGCTGGCGATCAGTTCTTCTTACCTGACTCCTGGAAGTTCTACTGGGACGACCTCGAGGGTTCCAAACACCTTCGCTACGTCCCCAACGCCGAACATTCACTCGGTGGCACCGATGCCCCCGTCTCCTTCGCGGCCTTCTATCGAGCCATCGTCCAAGAGACGCCTCTGCCCAATTTCGACTGGTCGGTCGACGGCAACACCATCAGCGTGACGACCGATCGCGAGCTACCGCCGTCGGAGATCAAGGTCTGGCGAGCGCACAACAAGACGCGTCGCGACTTCCGAGTCGACATGATCAAACGGACCTACGAGGCCGAGACCCTGCCGCTTTCGGAGCTGGGCCGCTACACGGTCACGCAGCCCGACCCGGAGGAGGGCTGGACCGCGTTCCTCGTCGAGCTGACCTGGAACGATCTCGGACCCGAGCCTTTCAAGGCGACGACGGGTATTCAGGTGGTGCCCGAGACCTTGCCATTTGGTCCGTACGAGCCAGACCTGAGTCTCGTGACGACGGGTCGCTAGTCGCCTGTGAAGAGGCTCGCACGCCTGGGCTCGTCATCGAGCCCGAAGGTCGCCGCGGCCCTGTTTCTCCTGCTCCAGGGGGGTGCTGCATACGGGCAACCCGAAACCCAGACCATCCTGCCACCCTCTCTGGAGCTACCCGATCCGCTCACCAAACCCGACGGCACCCGTCTGACGAGCGCCTGGGACTGGCCCGAGCAGCGCGAGCGCTTGCTGAAGATCTTCGAATCCGAGGTCTACGGACGCTCACCTCGCCCACCCGACGAGATCGAAGCCACCGTCATCGAAGAGGGAGTCGCGTTTGGTGGCCTCGCGGCCCGCCGTCAGGTGCGGCTCACGCTCGTGCCAGGCGGTCCAGCAGTCGACCTGCTGCTCTACCGTCCCGGGCACCACCAGCATCCGTCGAGCTCCTTTGTGGCGCTGAACTTCCTGGGCAACCACTCGATCTCCGACGATCCCGACGTGCTGTTGCCGTCGTCGTGGTTGAGACGACACGAGGAGTTTTCGCCAGAGCACCGTGCTACCGAGGCCGGGCGCGGGAGTCGGACGTCGCGCTGGCCGGTCAGGACACTCCTCGAGAGCGGCTACGGTCTCGTGACCGCCTACTACGGAGACATCGACCCGGACTTCGACGACGGTTTTCAGAACGGTCTCCACCCTCACTTCTACAGCGAGGGTCAGAGCCTTCCGGCCGATGACGAGTGGGGCTCCATCGCCGCATGGGCCTGGGGCTTGAGCCGCATTCGCGACTATCTCGAGACCACCTCCGACTTCGACGCCTCCAGGATCGTGCTCTTCGGACACTCACGGCTCGGGAAAGCCGCGCTGTGGGCTGCCGCCATCGACACCCGCTTCCCCGCCGTGATCTCCAACAACTCCGGCTGCGGCGGCGCGGCACTGAGCAAGCGCAAGATGGGCGAGACGGTCGCGGCGATCAATACCCGCTTTCCACACTGGTTCGCCAAGAACTTCCATGGCTACAACGACCGCGAAGCCGATCTTCCCGTCGACCAGCACCAGCTCCTCGCCTTGATCGCACCGCGCTCGCTCTACGTTGCCAGCGCGTCCGAAGACGCTTGGGCCGATCCCCAGGGCGAGTTCGAGGCTGTCGCCGCCGCCGCTCCGGTCTTCGCACTGCTCGGTGAGCCGGCGTTCCAGGCATCCGAGATGCCCGCCGCCGATCAGCCTTTCATCGGATCGCTGAGCTACCACCTTCGCACCGGGCGTCACGACGTCACTCTCTGGGACTGGGAGCGCTACATCGAGTTTGCCGACCTGCACATCGGCAGCGACGCCATCGACTCGCCCTGACCCCCGTCATCGGCAGGCCAAGCTACTGAGGTCTCGCGAACTCGGTCCTCGGCTACTCGGTTCTCAGTCACTCGTTCTTTCAGTCACACTGTTCTCAGTCACTCTGTTCTCAGGGCAGTCATCGGATCCACCCGTGCCGCCCGGCGAGCGGGTAGCCAACAGGCGATCGCACCTACTCCGACCATGACCGACGCCGTGAGGACGAAGGTCACGGGATCTCGAGCCGAGACTCCGAACAGCTGCGACTCGAGCAGTCGTGTGACCGTTGAGGCGACGGCCAGGCCAAGCCCCGCTCCCGCGCTCGACAGCATGAGAGCGCGGGAGAGGATGCTCCGACTGATCGACGCCGGCGGCGCGCCCATCGCCATCAGCACCCCGATCTCCGCGGTTCGTTGTCGCACCATGAGAGCCAGTGTTCCGTAGAGGCCGACGGCAGCCAGAAACAAGGAGGTTCCGGCAAAGATCGCCACTAGCAAGAGAACGAATCTGGACCCTGCCCGCGCTCGCGTCACCACGTCCTCGAGCTGTCCGAACCCCACTGGGCTCTCGGGAAGGTGCGTGCGCACCATCTCGGTCACGTCGTCGCGCAGGGCCGGCGTGTCTGCCGCGACCTTGAGAGTCAGCGTGAGCTCCTGAGATCGGTAGTAGGACCGCGGGATGTAGATGGTCTCGAGCGAGTCGCGGAGTCCGCCTTGGGGGACGAACGGCACTACTCCGATCACCTCCGCATGATTGACGACGTCGGGCGCCAGCCGATAGCTCAGCGTCCTGCCCACCGCGCTCTCGGCAGGCCAGAGCCGCTCGGCCAGGTTGCGACCGATCACGACCACGGGACGGTCTGTTCGCTGCGACTGGTCTCGTTCCCACTCGTGGAGACCCTCCTGGTCGTCGTCGTAGCGAAAGTCACGACCTTCGAGCAGGGGCATTCCCATAGCCTCGAAAGCGCCCGGCCAGACGTTGCGGAAGTAGGCCACTCCCTGAACCTCGGGCCTACCCTCGAATTCCAGAGTGTAGGAGCAGGTTCGCGAATAGACACCGTTGAGCGGGACCGGGAACACCGCGCCCGAAGCCTCTACGCCCGGTAGCTCCTCAAGAGCCATGGCCAGCCCACGCTCCAACGTGCGACGGCGCTCGATCCACTCTGCAAACGGATCCTCGTGATCTCGGTCGATTCCGCCTGCAACCGTCGAGACATCGACCGTGAGGACATGGTCCGGGTCGAATCCGATGGGAGTCTCCTGCAGACGGACAAACGAGCGCAGCAAGAGACCGGTCCCTACGAGCAAGACCACGGTGACGGCGATCTGAGCCAGGCTCAGCCCTTCACGCAGCCGACGATGCCGCGGCGCACCGGTTGTCTCGCGAGCGCGCAGCCCGCTAGACCGATTGATGCCGACGGCGCGCAGCGCTGGCACCGTCCCGCAGATGAGACCCGACAACGGCACGATGAACAACGCAAACCCGAGGACGCGACCGTTCAGCTGCACCGCTGCGGCGTGCGGCATGCCGGCTGGACTCAGCTGTTTCAGCAGCTCCATCCCTCCCACGGCTACGACAAGACCCATCAGGCTTCCGACCAGCGCCAGCACGAGGCTCTCGATGAGCGTCAGTTGAACCAGCCGCCAGCGCGATGCGCCGAGGGCAGCAC
>JANQPS010001207.1 GCA_028285365.1 Thermoanaerobaculia bacterium
CCAAGGCCTCGAGGCCGGGTTCGGAATCGATCTGCTCGAGTCCGTCGACTCGCCTCTCGCGATGCCGCTCCGCCTCAGCTACACCTATACCTCTGCCGAGTTCGACAGTTCTTTCGAAACGAGCTTTGCCGACTGGGCACCTCGCGTCGAGATTGGCGACGAGCTGCCATACCTTCCCGAGCATCAGTTGGCACTAGGAGTAGGAATCGAGGCCAACCGCTGGTCGCTCCACTTGCAGACGAGCTACCAGGGTGAGATGCGCACCGGAGCTGGCCAGGGAGACATCCCCGACGACGAACTGATCGACGCGCGGTGGCTACTGGACGCTCGCGCCGAGCTGCGGATCTTCGAGCGACTGCGCCTTTGGGCACGACTGGTCAACGCCACCGACGAGGTCTACGTCGCCGCACGACGACCAGCCGGACTTCGTCCGGGCCGTCCACGCGCCGCGTTGCTCGGATTCAGTTTCCAGTTCGGCGGCTGAGCAGGACCACCCACCGGGCTCCGTCGTAGCTGCCGGCACCGGGAGTCCCAGTTCAGAGACGTCGAGTCTCAGGACTGAGACCAGCCGACTGCCGACGGCACCTGGTACCCGCGCAGCAACGTAGAGGATCTCTGCAACCAGCGCGCCCGGGCACCCAATCTCCGCGTGTCCACGTCTGGCACACGCGTTGCTCTTTCTGGTCCTCAGGAGGTAGGTCCAGATGAACTCTCAACGACGCATTCGCAACTTCCTGATGACGCGGCGAGTCGGTCCCTTCGCAACGCCAGCAGTCCGTCACCTGGCGGCCGCTGCCGTCAGCCTAGGACTCCTTTCTTCAGCGGCCCTGGCTTCCGACGGAGTCATCGAGATCAATATGGCGAGGGCCCTTGCCGGCGGTGTGTCGGCGTCCGACACGCCGGGGTTTCCGGTCACCCTGTCACCAGGGAGCTACCGACTCACGGGTGATCTCCAGGCGACGTCCGTCAACATCGACGCCAACACCCACGTCATCGAGATCACCGGCAGCTCGGTCACCCTCGATCTCGGTGGCTTCACCGTCTCGAGCTGGGCGAACTGTACGGGTCTCCCGACTCCCGGCTGTACGACGACGGGGGCAGGCTGGGGTATCTATGCCGAGCCATCGGCGCCGCTGTCTCCGCGGGAACACACAGTGATCAAGAACGGCTTCGTACGGTCGAGTTTTGCCGGCGGTATCGCGCTCAACAGCTGGGCACGGGTGGAGGGCGTCGCGGTCCGCAATACGGGCGGCATCGGCATCCTGGTAGGCGACAAGTCACTGATCCGCGACTCTTCGGCCCGCGACAACGTCGCGCTCGGTTATGCCGGAGGTCTCGACGTCGTCTTCGACGACAGCTTTCTCGACGGCAACGGTCAGTTTGCACCGCCGGCGAGAGTCGACGACAACGGGGTCGTCCTCGTCAGCCAGGACCTGGCAATCGCGGGTGGGGTGAGCTCGAGCGACGCCCCGGGTTTTCCCATCACCCTCGACGGCCCAGGCAACTACCGCCTGATCAGCGACATCACCGCAGACAGCTCGCTCGCCAGCGAGGGTACGCACCTCATCCAGATCAACGGTGACAACGTCACTCTCGACCTGGGTGGCTTCACCGTCTCGAGCTGGGCGGACTGCAACGGTGGCTCGTCGCCGGGTTGCACTGCGGTGGGCAGCGGCCGAGGTGTGACGGGCACCGG
>JANQPS010001210.1 GCA_028285365.1 Thermoanaerobaculia bacterium
TCGACTTCACCGGATAGCGCCAGAGACCGACGATTCGACCCACGACCACGTCTTGACCAGACTCAATCATCGAGACACCTCCAAAAGGCGCCCTTGCAGTTGAGTTGGAGTCCCTCGAGCGTGACGGATGGGCTCCGCTGCAGCGCCTCTCGACGGACGAGTTGGTTGGTACGAGCCGCGGCGAAGGCGGCCCGACATGGTGAAGCCAATCAAGACGGACGTTGGTGGTCAAGGACTTTCGCCGTGCTGCACGCTGTCGAGCAAGGGGTCGACTGGGGCTCGTTCTCGGCTCTCGAGCGGGTCTCGACCGGGCCGGGCTGTGCTGGCGCTCCATTCGACGCTATCGTCCGGGCGATGGGAACATCTGACTCGAACTCCTCCCGTGTCATTGCCGTGCATCGCTGTGTGCGCCACACGTTCTCGAAGCCCAGCAGCCGCGCGATCAGTCTGCTCGCAGGTCTCGGGGTCGAAGGTGATGCCCACTGTGGAGAGACGGTCAAACATCGCTCCCGTGTTCGTGCCGATCCGACCCAGCCGAACTTGCGCCAGGTTCACCTGATCCACTCCGAGCTGATCGACCAGCTCCAGGACCAGGGTTTTCGAGTGCTCCCGGGCACCATGGGCGAGAACATCACCACCCGCGGCCTCGATCTCCTGTCTCTTCCCAGAGGGGCCGTCCTGCGGATCGGTTCTCGAGCCGCCGTCGAGGTCACCGGACTGCGCAACCCCTGCAAGCAGCTGGACGACTATCAGCAGGGGCTCCTGGCCGCAGTCCTCGATCGCAGCGAATCGGGCGAGCTCATTCGCAAGGCTGGCGTCATGGGTGTCGTGCTCGAGAGTGGCCGCGTCAACAACGGCGACACGGTAGAAGTGATCCTGCCGGCGGAACCACACCTCCCGCTCGAGCGCGTCTGATCGACGCCGGACGCCTGCGAGGTATCGTGGGGCTGCGAGGTAACGCTCGAGAGCTCAGGAGTTAGCGCTTGGAATTCGGCCCCATCGTGACCACACTCAGGTCCGCGTCCGTCTCGAAGAGTCTGCGGTTTTACAGCGAGACCCTCGACTTCGAGGTGAAGTGGAGCTGGTCTGAAACCGCGGGTTTCGAGGCGTCGGGCGAACCGGACCTGGTCTGTCTCGAGTGCGGCGCCGCCGTTATCTTCGTTTCGGGCTCGGACGGTACCCGGGAGGCTTGGCTGTTCGTCGAGCTGGACTACGTCGAGCTCGTCGATGAGTTGGAAGCCAGACTCGACAAGGTGGTCGAATTGGAGCAGCCGGCTCAGGACATGCCGTGGGGCTCGAGAGAGCTGGTACTACGGGATCCGGACGGACACCGATTGAGATTCTCATGTCCGCTCAACCGAACGAGATCATGAGAGACGAGCATCCCGGTCTGCGCCTGGCCGCTGGTCGTCAAGGCATGCGAAGGCATGCGATGTCGGCGCCCAAACCCCTCCACACGCCATCTTCGGGCTCGAGATCAGACCGAGATCGAAGACCAGATGGTCGAGAACGCCGGGCTAGCGAATGACAGACGACGGTCAACGACCAGGCTCGCTTCACAGCTCCCTTCACAGTGACCGGAAGCGCCAACTCGACTACGAGCGCATCACCTTCCTCTACGGAAGCGCGGGCACGGGTCTACTCGGACTGGCCCTGTGCTGTGTCTTCATGGCGCTCATCATCGGCGAGCTGTACTCCCCAACCGTCGCAGCGATCTGGGCGCTGCTCGTCATCGTGACCTACCTTCCGAGGGTCGTTCTGTGGGCGCGGTTTGCCGCCAAGGAAAGGCGCGGTGAGATCACTCTTGAGAACGTCACCCCCTGGGAGCTGCGGGCGGCATTCGCCAGCATCGCTCCATACATCTGCTACGTGTCTGCTGCGTTTCTTCCGTACGGCGAGAACACCGAGATCGCCCTGCTCTTTTTCGCCGTGCTCGCCGTTCTCCTGATCGGCGGTGGCGCACTGCTGTACAGCACGTCGCTCTGGGTTCTGCTCATCTTTCTCCACACGAGCTTCGCCGCGATTGTCGCCCGCTGCGTCTGGGAAGGTGGCTACGTGCTGTCGATTCTCGCGGTCACGCTGGTGGTCTCGTACTTCATTCTCCTGCGAGTCATCCTGCGAACCCATCGCACCATCGTCGACAGCATCAAGCTCAAGATCGACAACGCCCACAGGTCGTTTGTCGATCCGCTGACACGCCTCTGGAATCGGCGGCGACTGGATCTGTTCGTCGAGATGCTCGTGCCGGCGAGCCGGCGCAGCCGCCGACCGTTCAGCGTCGTGTTGTTGGATGTCGATCACTTCAAGGAGTTCAACGACTCGCGCGGTCATCAGGCCGGAGACGATCTGTTGATCTCCGTTGCGAGAGTCATTCAGGACTGCGCTCGTGACCAGGATCTCGTGGTCCGCTACGGCGGAGAGGAGTTTCTGGTCGTGTTGCCCTCAACGTCGAGCGAAGAGGCTGGCGTCCTGGCCGAGCGCATCCTCGACAGGGTGCGGGAGACGACCGACGTGACGATCAGCGCCGGCGTGGAAGAGTACCGTTCGGACGCTGACTTCGAACACATGGTCGAACTCGCGGACCAGGCTCTTTATGCGGCGAAGCAGGCAGGTCGGGATTCTGTGAGGATCGCCGGTCACCTGCATCGAGCGACCTGAATCGAGGCTCGCGAATCGGCCCAACTTGAATCGAGAGGTGGCGCGCCGGGAGCGACTCGATCCACTGACCGTCGCCGAAGCTCGCGGCCGAAGTTGGTTGCCGTGCAGCTTCGGTATGGTCCGGTTCAGATGACCCCGGCCCCTCGGAGAGAGGCGCGCTCGCTGGCGGTGACCCCGAGCTCTTCGAGGAGCTCGTCGGAATGTTCACCGAGGTCGGGTGACTTGAACTCGATCTGTCCCGGCTCTCGTTCGTACTTGACCACGATGCCGAGGTGCTCGCGTCCGTCGTCGTCCTCGACGACCATCTTGCGGTGCTTGGTCTGTTCGAGATCGAGGCCGGTGCGGAGATCGTTGACTGGTGCAAAGCAGATGTCGAGCGCTCCGAGCTCGGACACCCACTGCTCCTGAGTTTTTGTCGCGAACACTTCGGTGAAGAACTCGATGACCGGGAACTGCTGCGGTCCCGGTGGTGCCTTCAGGCGGTCGATGAGGTCCATCCGACCGAGGTGGGTCAGAAGGTTGGTGGCGAACTTGATCTCCGAACCCCCGAGCACGATGTGCTTGTGGTCTTTGGTCTCGTAGATTCGGTACATCGCCGCCCCACCCCAGATTCGCTCGTGCGTCGGTGTGGGCGGGCGTTTGTCAGCGAACGCGGCGCCCATGCTGTTGGGCATCGAGGCGAACAGCGAGTCCATCATGGACATGTCGAGATAGTCGCCCTGGCCGGTCCGCTCCCGACGCAGAAGTGCCATGGCGATGCCGCCGAGCGTCAAAGCGGCCACGAGCATGTCCGCGGCCGGCATCGCAGGGATCACAGGTTTGCCATCGGCGTCGACGTTGCAGGACAGGAGTCCCGAGAAGGCCTCGACGGCCAGATCG
>JANQPS010001220.1 GCA_028285365.1 Thermoanaerobaculia bacterium
AGACGCCAGAACGCTACGCCGTGGGCGGGCAGGTCAACTACTACTTCTCGCACCTGCTCAACTGCCCCTACGACTGCCGCTACTGCTTCCTCCAGGGCATGTATCGCTCGGCCAACTACGTGCTGTTCATCAACTACGAAGACTTCGAGCGCGCCATCGATGCGGCCTGCCCTCCGGGCCAGGTCTCCTGGTTCTTCTCCGGATACGACGGCGACAGCATGGCGCTCGAAGGCCTCACCGGCTTCGCGAAGTCGTTTCTCCCGTTCTTCGCAGAGCGACCCCACGCCGTGCTCGAGCTGCGCACCAAGAGCACCCACCTCGGTCCTCTCCTCGAAACCGAACCCCTCGACAACGTCGTCGTAGCCTTCTCCCTGTCGCCCGAGAGCGTCGCCGAGCAGGTCGAGCACGGAGCGCCCCCCCTCGAACGCCGCCTCGAAGCCGCTCGCAAACTGGCCCACCACGGTTGGCCGATCGGGCTCCGTTTCGACCCGCTCCTGCTCGTGAGCGACTTCGGCACGCTCTACCGGGAACTGTTCGACGCCACCTTCAGGGCTCTCTCCGAACACCAGATCCACTCCGTCAGTCTGGGCACGTTTCGCCTTCCACGCGGCTTCTACAAGCGAGTTCGCCAGCTCCACCCCGACGACGCCTTGCTCGCCGGTCCCGTCGACGAGAGCTCCGCCATGGCCACCTACCCGCTCGCAGAGCGTGGCGCCATGATCGACCTGTGCCGTCATGACCTCGAGAGGCGGATCGGCGCCGAGAAGATCTTCGTCTGTGACGAGCTGTCGTGACTGAGAGCCTTGGCGCCAACGTCAGCGTCGTCATTCCTACCTTCGACCGCCGAGAGGTCGTAGGCCGGGCCATCGACAGCGTACTGGCGCAAACCTGCCCCGCTGGCCAGATCGTGGTCGTCGACGACGGATCGAGCGACGACACGTCATCGATGATCCGCGAGCGCTATCCCCAGGTGCACCTCCTCCGACAAGACAACCGCGGAGTCAGCGCCGCGCGCAACCTCGGGATCCGAGAGGCGAGTGGCGAATGGATCGCCCTCCTCGACTCAGACGACGAATGGCGTCCCCTGAAACTGGAACGCCAGCTCGCAGCCGTCCAAGGACCAGATGCACCGCGCCTCTGCCACTGCGACGAGACCTGGATTCGCCGAGGCAACCAGGTACTGCAGAGGCACCGTCATCGCAAGCGCGGCGGCTGGCTGCTTCACGACTGCCTACCGCTCTGCGCCATCTCACCGTCGGCGGCACTCATTCACGTGAGCGTGTTCGAGACGGTAGGAACCTTCGACGAGACCTTTCCGGCCTGCGAAGACTACGATCTCTGGCTGCGCGTGTGCAGCCACTTCGAGGCTGCTTTCGTAGCGGAGGAGCTGGTGATCAAGTACGGCGGCCACGACGACCAACTCTCTCGGCGCTATCCGGTCATGGACGAGTACCGCATCCGTGCGCTCTGCAAGCTGCTCGAGCAAGGCCCGCTCAGCCCCGCGGACCGTCACGCAGTCTTCGAGACGCTCCAGGCCAAGGTCGCCATCGTCGCCAAGGGTGCGCGCAAGCGCGGACTCGAGGACCGCGCAGTCGCCGTCGAGACGCTGCTTCGAGAGGTGGGCACGCCCCCGCCATGAGCGCGCCCGAGTCGTCGGTTCGTGAGGAGCTTCGGGACCTTCTTTGCGAATGACTACGGGTGACTCGGACCGCTCAGCACTCTCTAGAACACCCTATCGAGCAGGCTCTCGAGCACCCTAGGTGCCACTCTCCCGACCGGCGAAGTCGACGAGGAAGTCTCGCAAGGCCTCGACTCCGGCCTGAGGCATGGCGTTGTAGATCGAGGCTCGCATGCCACCCACCGAGCGATGACCCTTCAGCTGCTCGAGCCCCTGTTCCGACGCCTGCTGCAGGAACTTCGCATCCAGCTCCGCCGTCTCGGTGCGGAAGGTCACGTTCATCGTCGAGCGGCTCGCTGCGTCGGCGTGGGTGCTGTAGAAGTCCGCGTGAGCATCGAGTGCATCGTAGAGCAGTTGGGCCTTGTCGCGATTGAAGCGCGTCAGCTCGGCCAGCCCCCCCATTTCGTCACGAATCCAACGAGTGACCAGCATGAAAACGTAGATCGCGAACATGGGAGGCGTGTTGAGTCGTGAGCCGGCCTCGGCGTGTCGACGGTAGTCGAGCATGCTGTGCAAGCCGTCGCGGCGTCGCTCGAGCAGCTCGTCGCTCACGATGACGATCGTCAAACCTGCAGGGCCAGCGTTCTTTTGAGCACAAGCGTAGAGGAGCCCGTATCGCGAGACGTCGATCGGCCTCGACAGGAAGTCCGAAGAGACATCACACACCAGCGGCACCCGACTGGTCGTCCCGTGCGACTCGAACCCCGGCTCGGAGGCGAACTGAACTCCTTGAATGGTCTCGTTGGACGTGTAGTAGAGGTAGCGCGCGTCCTCGGTGAGCTCGAGCTCCTCGTCGCGTGGAACACGCACGCAGTTGTCACCTCGGCCGTCCCAGGCAAGTCGAGGCGTCCCCTCCTTCTCGGCTTCCTTGATGGCTTTGGCTCCCCAGGTGCCGGTGACGATGTAGTCCGCCGTGCCCCCTGCGAGGAAGTTGATCGGGATCATCGAGAACTGCAGCTGCGCTCCGCCTTGCAGGAAGAGCACGCGATAGTTGGCCGGTATCGCAAGGAGCTCCCGCAGGTTCGACTCTGCTTCTTCGAAAATGGCGTCGGCCCACGTCGAGCGATGGCTGATCTCGAGGATCGACATCCCGACACCAGGCAGCGACATCAGATCGCGCTGCGCTTCACTCAGTACGGCTTCGGGAAGAACAGCGGGGCCAGCACAGAAGTTGACGACTCGTTGACTCATTTCGGTTTTCCTGTCTGTCCGACCGGACCTGCATCCGCTCGGAGGATCGTGTCGTTGGCCTGTCGGGCGCGGAGCCTACGTCAGATTCGGCAACGCGCGTGCGTGAAGGGGTGAGGATCCCGTAGATCGGCCGACAGACGCCCGCCCGCGACTGACAGTAATCGGTCCGCTGCTGGTTCCTGTTTGTCAGCAGGTCCGGGTCCAGATACCCCATCCCCGAGCACCGAGGAGAAGACACAGGGTACGAGCCGCCTCAGTCCTCGCCCTTGCCTCCAGGCTCATCGGGCGGCGTCTCCCGAAGCCGCCAGTCACCCGAAGGGATCTCGCGACCGCCACGCAGCCGGTCGGAGGGCATCACGTAGGCCTCGACCGTCCGGCGATCGACGAGCTCGAGCTGGGTCCGCCAGTAGAGGTCGGGGTGTCCTTCGAACTCGTCGAGCTCGTTCAGGAGCTGCAAATCCACGCGATAGAGCTCACCCTGCACTGAACCGCGGCCTCCTTTGACCAGCGCCGGGTACCTCCCGGTGTCGATCAGCAGGAAGCCAGGCGCCGTCGCAACTTCTCCCTGAAACCGTGCGCCGCGAAGGCGGTCATGGTGACATTCACCCCGTAAAAGGGATCCGTACACGAACAAGAGCCGGTATTCCAAGTCTTCCACCGATTTCGACGCTACAATCAGCTGTCAGAAGGGACATTGCTATAAGCCATCAGGATCAGCATGGGGTTGACATCGGGTTGACATCGGGTTGGCGTCGGCCTTGCATCAGCGAACGCTTGCCCAAAGACCAACGACTGCCAGAGGTACGAGCGCAAACGTGCCATCACCACCCACGTAAGAGCCTTAGGGAACTCTAGCGCTCTCTCAACGGCAGCGGTCGAGCACTCCGGGCCTTCGTCAGCGAAATCAGGATTCAACGGACCCCCTCGTGACCCAACTCAGTACAGCGTGCACTCTCGACTGCCCGGATTCGTGCAGCCTCGAGGTCACTGTTCAGGACGACGCCGTCGTCTCCATCGGTCCAGGTCCCGCAAACTCGCTGACGGAAGGCTTCATCTGCTCGAAGGTCAAACGCTTCGGACGCCATCAGTACGGCGTCGATCGACTTCGCCACCCGCTCCGTCGTAGTCGCCCCAAAAGCGGTGGCTCCAACGGCAGCGACAGCTTCTCCAGGGTGTCTTGGGACGAGGCGCTCGACGAGATCGCCGAGC
Organism: Thermoanaerobaculia bacterium; assembly: GCA_028285365.1. Taxonomy (GTDB): domain Bacteria; phylum Acidobacteriota; class Thermoanaerobaculia; order Multivoradales; family Multivoraceae; genus JANQPS01. The sequence goes on from JANQPS010001220.1 coordinate 4,079, forward strand.
GCATGCAGAGCATCCGTCAGGAGCATGGCCCCGAAGCCATCGTGCCGCTGGCATATGGCGGCTCGAACGGCCTGATCACCCAGGACACCTTCGACCTCCAGCTGTTCGATCGCCTCGGCGCCTCTCGCGTCGCGCGCACGGTCTGCGCGGCCCCGAGTACCAGCGCCGCCGTCGGCCTCTACGGGAAGATGGCCGGCGTGGCGCTCCAGGACTACGAACATGCGCGACTGATCGTCGTCTGGGGTGCCAATCCGTCAGTCAGCGGAATCCACCTCGTACCGATCATCCGCCGCGCTCAGCAGAACGGAGCCCGGCTGGTCGTCGTCGATCCTCGACGCACACCGCTGGCGAAGAAGGCCGACCTCCACCTTCAGCCACGCCCGGGCACCGATCTGGTGCTGGCACTCTCGATTCACCATGCACTCTTCGAATCGGGTCGCCAGGCGACGTCGTTTCTCGACTCGCACTGCCGTGGTGCCGACGAACTGAAGAGCGCCGCAGCCAACTGGCCTGCTGAGCGAGCGGCCGAAGTCTGCGGAATCGAGGCGGAGCTGATCGAAGAGTTCGTCGAGCTCTACCAGAACCTGGAGCCAGCGGTCATCCGCTGCGGTTGGGGAGTCGAGCGCAACCGGAACGGTGGCTCGGCGGTAGCGGCCATCCTGGCCCTCCCCGCGGTGGCCGGCAAGTTCGGCGTTCGCGGCGGTGGCTACACGCTCAGCAACGGCGGCGCCTGGGCCAAGGCAGGGCTCAACGCCATGAGGGCAACGAGCCAGTCTCGCGTGCTCAACATGAATCGAATGGGCCGCGACCTGCTCGAGCTCGACGACCCGCCCATCAAGATGCTCTTCGTGTACAACCACAACCCATTGGCGACCCTGCCCGCGCAAGCGACGGTCCGTCAGGGCCTGGAGCGCGAGGACCTGTTCACCGTGGTCTTCGATCAGGTGATGACCGATACGGCTCACTACGCCGACATCGTTCTTCCAGCGACCACGTTTCTCGAGCACGAGGACCTGCGCCTCAGCTATGGCTCACTCAGCCTCCAGCGCAGTCGCCCTGTGGTCTCGCCAGTCGGAGAGTCGCGCTCCAACGTCGAGGTCTTCAGCGATCTCCTCGAGCGCACCGGACACCTGAAGGCCGAAGACCGGCCGCTGACGGACGAGAAACAGCTCGTTTCCTGGATCACGGGCGAAGACCTCCAGCCCGGTGAAATGCGATTCCCGCCAGGCGGCGAGCGCCCCATTCAGTTCGTCGATGTCCACCCCGCGACGACCGACGGGCGTGCCGATCTCTTCCCGAACAGCATGGACCGCGAGTCGAACGTCGGCCTCTACCAGTACATCGAGTCCGAACGCGACGAGGCTCACCCGCTGACGCTCATTTCGCCCGCCACCGAGCACACCGTCAGCTCGACGTTCGGGCAGTTCTTGAACAAGGCCGTCCTCGAGATCCATCCGGTGGACGCCGACACGCGCGGCATCACCTCGGGCGCCACTGTGCGGGTGTTCAACACTCGAGGCGAGGTCCTCTGCTCTTCGCGAATCAACTCCGACCTCAAGCCCGGAACCGTCCTCATCCCCAAGGGGATCTGGGCGCGCAGTACCGAGAACGGCAACACCTCCAACACGCTCGTACCGGACTCGCTCACGGACATCGGCGCTGGCGCTTGCTTCAACGACGCCAGGGTCCAGGTCGAAAGCCACGCCGCCGCGACCGAAGGGAAACAGGCATGAACGGTCCGCCGGACGAGCCGAAAGACGTCACTCAGACTCAGGAGACCCCGAAGCGCGGAGTCCCCAAGCCGGGGCCGTCGGCTCCGAAGCCGCCGATGCCCGAGCCCCCCTCAGAGGAGACCGGGCCGCGACTCGTGGACTCCCCTCCGCCGGCGACGCAAGCTCCGGTCCTCCTACGTGCCCAGCAGCGCATCCTCGAGATCCTGGTCGCCAAGGAAGAGCTCGGCGACGTCCTCGACGAAGTCTGCTTGCTCTTCGAGGAGACCGTGGAGGGATCGAAGTGCTCGATCATGCTCCACGAGCAGGTCACCCATCAGCTTCGCATGGGCGCCGCCCCGAGTCTCGACGAAGACTTCAAGCGAGCCATGGAGGTGGTGTCGGTAGGACCACAGTCGGCTTCCTGCGGCGCGGCAGTGCACCACGGCAAGACCGTCGTGGCTGAAGACGTCGCATCGAACCGCATCTGGCGCGACTATCGTGAGCAAGCCGCCGAGGCCGGGCTGCGGTCGTGCTGGTCGATTCCACTGCGCAAGGCCCAGCCGGATCCGCGCGGCGAGCGCCGAATCGTCGGCACGGTCGACTTCTACTTCGAAGACGTGCGCCAGTACACGGCCTCACAGCTCGAGATCCTGACCGCGGCCAGCGACCTCGCGAGCTGCGTCCTGCACAACACCCAGACCCGGGTCTCTCTCAACGAGCGCCAGCACTACGATTCCCTGACGGATCTCCCCAACCGCGGCCTCTACACCCAGCGGCTGAGGCAGCTGATCGAAGACGCCAAGAGCCAGTCCAAAGACTCACAGCTCCGCTTCGCCGTCGCCGTGGTCGACCTCGACGACTTCAAGGAGGTCAACGACACTCTGGGCTTCCAGATGGGTGACCTGGTGCTCCAGGCGGTGGGCCAGCGACTCGCCGGCTGTCTGCACGAAAGCGACACGATCGCGCGCTCGGGTAGCGACGACTTCCTCCTGCTCATCCAGGGGCTCGACAAAGACTTCGACGTCGGCGTCATCGCGGAGAAGATCTTGCGTCGGGTCAACGACCCCTACGACTTCGACGGCTACCCGCTCTACGTCACCGCGAGCATGGGTATCTCGGTGTACCCGTGGGACGGCGACGACGCCCAGATCCTGTTGCGCAACGCCGAGACGGCTCTCGTTTCCGCAAAAGAGCGCGGCGGGAGCAGCTACGAGCAGTTTCGGCCTACGATGGCGCGCAACCGCCCCACGGTCGAGCGTTGGTTCGAACAGACGCGGTTGGCCAGTCAGCTGCGCGGAGTGCTCCACCGCGACGAGCTCGAGCTCTACTACCAGCTCAAGTACGCCGACGACCGGGTGACCGTCTGCGGTGCCGAAGCCCTCCTGCGCTGGCAGCACCCGGAACTGGGTCTCCTGCTTCCCAACCAGTTCCTTCCCCTCGCCGAACGCATGGGACTGACCGTTCCCTTCGGCGAGTGGTGCCTCGAAACGGCCTGTCGCCAGAACAAACACTGGCAGGAACAGGGCCTGCTGCACTTCCCGGTCTCGGTCAACGTCTCGCCGCTTCAGTTTCGCCACGGCCAGCTGCTGAGCTCGATCGAGCGAACCCTGCAAGTCAGCGGTCTCGATCCGAAGTATCTCGAGCTCGAGATCATCGAGCGCTTGGCCATGGAAGACAACCAGCACAACCAGCAGCGTCTCGACGCCCTGCACGACCTCGGCCTGTGCCTGTCGATCGACGACTTCGGTACGGGCTTCTCGTCGCTCAGCTACCTCAGCCGCTTCCCGTTCGACACGATCAAGATCGATCGCTCCTTCATCAAGGAGATCGGCACCGGCAACGATCGCGACAAAGACTCGCGCAACATCGTCCTGGCGATCATCTCGATGGCGAGAGCGCTGTCGATCAAGGTGGTCGCCGAAGGGGTCGAGACGGAAGAACAGGTCGACTTTCTCTTCCAGAACGAGTGCGACGTGATCCAGGGCTTCTACTTCGCCCGCCCCGAGCCCGCCGAGAAGGTGACGGTCACTCTTCAGAAGGTGCTCGAGTCGCGCATGCCCCTCTCAGAGGCGGCACGCAGGGCGTAGCCGAGCGACTTCGACGACACGCTTGCGACGTCGGCTCTTGGAGCCTGCTCCCGCGACGCCAGTCCCTGGGAACGGTGATTCGGCCCACCTCTGTGGCCACTTCTAAGGCGATAGGAATCGCCGATGGCTCACTAGGGTTGTCGTGGCGGTGAGCCATGTCAACGCCAGCGAGAACGCCAGCGAGACTGTCTTCGGCGAGACCACGAGTCCTCGCACAGCAGGGCCCGTAACTCGTCGTTCCCGGGCCCTCGTCGTACTCGTCGTCCTCCTCGGTGTCGGCTCCAGCGCTGCCGGCACAGCGCAGACACGACTACGCGAAGAGCTGATCGACTTCCTCGAGCTCGACGCATTGAAGGAGTCTCCCAGGGTCGCCGAAGCCCTCGAGTCTCCGACCGCACTCCTCGCGCTCCTCGGGTCGCCCGACACCCCGTTCCTCGAGCGCATGATCGCCGCGCACACGGCGAGCTCGAGCTATCCGATCACCGCCGTCCCCGCGCTCTGGTCGGCCATCGGCGAGCTTCGCGAAACCGCCAAAAGGACCAACTTCTGGCAGGTCGGAGCCCACCCCTTGAGCGCTGCCGCGCGTTTCGAGCCCGGCGTGCTCGAGCGCGACGTCGTGGTGCTGGGCCATCACTTCGAGGTTCCTACAGACGAGATTCCCTACCCGATGACTCTCGCTGAGAAGGCGCTGGCACCCTGGCCCTGGCAAGCTCAGCGGGCGCTCGATCATCTCGAGCGCCGACTCCTGCTACCAAGCCCGGCGACCGACCGAGACACGGGAGACGAATCGCAGGAGACGCGCACTCGCGACTGGCTGGAGATCACGCTTCGCCTGCCGTGCGCAACCGTCAACGAAGCCCTCCTCGTCAGTCAACGCGCGGCCCGAGTCGCCCACGAACATCCCCTGCCGAATCTCTCGCTCCTCGGGAACCTGGCACTCAACCCGACTCTGGAGAGCCCAACCTGGGCCGGGAGCTTGATCCATCACTGTCGATTCAGGCCCTCCTCGACTCCAGGCGAAGACTCTCGACACCATCAAGCGTGCAGCGCGCTCGCTCTGGAGCTCCTGACGGACGCGGTACCTTCTTCCACCCGCGACGCGATCCTGAGCGGGGTCGGCTACCTCCAGCCGCTCCACCCCGCGGTCGCACTGAGAGCCGCGCGCATCCTGCGCGACGATCTGGCGATCAGTCGACTCCAAAGAGCCTGGTACTTCGAGTCGTTGCGTGCCGGTCATCAGGGGCGCGAGCCGACCGTCCCGAGCGGACCAACGAGTCCTGAAGACGTTTCGGGGATCCTGGAGGAATACTCCGAGTGGTTCGCGCGCGTCGCGCCCGAGCTCGAGCGCCAAGTCGAAAGCGATTCCCTGCCCAGCAGCTCGACTCTGCTGCCCGACGTCAAGCAGTGCGCGGCTGAAGACTGAGACGCCAGCTCCCCAACATCACTCCCAGTGCGCGTCGACGAACCTCCTCGCCGCATCCGGAAAGTCGGTGAACAGCCCGTCGACCCCGAGCTCGACGTAGAAACGCTCCAGCTCCTCGTCGAATGAACCGTACTCTTCGGGCACGTCGTCGGCCCGGAACGTGTAGGGATGCAGCGCCAGTCCTGCGTCGTGGGCGCGCGCAACAATGCTGCGATCGCGCTCGAGAATCGTCTTCGACGGCCCCACGCCCTGCGCGTACCTGGCAACGCGCTCGAGGCCCTCGGCGCTCAAGAACTCGCTCGCCTGACCACCGCTGACGAGCTGGATCTGCGGGAGCTCCGAGCCCATCTCGCGCATCCGCTCGAGCGGCGGAGCTTCGAAACACTGCACGAAGATGGCCGCATCCGGACCCTTGTAGCCGTAGCTCTCGACGACCTCCAGAAACGTCTTCTCCATCGCCAGCCCCTGCTCGCGATGCCAGGCCGGAGCCTTGAGCTCGGGGTAGATACCGACCTTGCGCCCGGTACTCTCGTTGAGCCCCTGGACGAGCTCGATCATCTCGGAGAAGGTCGGCACGTGGAAGCTCGACTTGCCGCCCGGGAAACGCCCCGGTAGGCGCTCGTGAGCCCGAAGCGTCCGGATCTCCTCGAGGGTGAAGTCGGCCGCGTACCAGCGACCGTCGGCGCGCCCTCGATCCGGAAAACGCTCTTCGACGTCGGTCGTGCCTTCGAGGTGGATGTCGTGGAGGCAAATGAGCACGCCGTCTTTGGTCATCACCAGATCGGGTTCGACGTAGTCGGCACCCTGGGCGTAACCGAAGGCGTAGGCTGCGAGTGTGTGCTCCGGAAGGTAGCCACTGGCGCCCCGGTGGGCGATGACGAGCGGCGCCTTGCCGTCCGAGCTCTTGGCCGCACTCTTGATCTGGGAAGCGATGGGTGTTGACATGGAGAAGGCTCCCAGAAGGAACTGAGCGGCAATCGACACGATCGCCAAACGGCTCGAGGCAGGTCTTGTGTACATGGGCGCAGTGTGACAAGCCTCGGCATCGCAATCAATGAAGACGGCGACAAGAAGTCGCCTGGCCAGCGAGGAACAGCTCATGCGCATCGTCGACCTGTCAGTCACCATCACGAACAGCCCCGAGACCGTTCCCGAAGCGCTGCGCACCTCGATCGAGTACACCGATCACGCGGCTGGTGCCCAGCAGATCGAAGGCATGTTCGGAGTGACCTCCGACCTCCTGCGTGACGAAGAAGGCTGGGCGGTCGAGCGTTTCACCAACTTCGGGACCCACAACAGCACACACGTCGACGCGCCGTGGCACTACAACAGCCACACCGGCGGCGAGCCTTCCAAGACCATTGACGAGCTGCCCCTCGAGTGGTTCTTCGGCCCCGGAGTCGTACTCGACATGACTCACAAAGCCAAAGGTGATGCCATGACCTCCAACGATGCAAAGGAGGCTCTCGCCACGATCGGCTACCAGCTGCAGCCTCGCGACATCGTGCTGGTGCGCACCGACTGCGACCGCTTCTACGACCAGGCCGACTACATGTTCCAGGGCTGCGGTGTCAGCGCCGAAGCCACCCAGTGGCTCTACGAGCAAGGTGTCCGCGTCATGGGGATCGACGCCTGGGGTTGGGACGCCCCACTCGACGGCCAGGCCGCGAAGGCGCTCGAGAAGAAGGAACGAGGCATCTTCTGGGAGGCCCACCAGGCGGATCTGCAGTACTCGCAGATCGAGCGTCTGTGTAATCTCGCGGCTCTACCCAGCCATGGATTCCGCGTCGCGTGTTTCCCGCTGAAGATCGAACGAGGGAGCGGCGCGCCGGCACGGGTCGTGGCCATGGTCGAGGACTAGGGAGCGGGACCCGTCGAAGACCGCGCAACCTCTTGTGCCTGGTCCTCTTTCGAGGGACACCGCGGTGGCCCGGATCGACCCGGTGAGCTCATGGCTCCCTCTAGACGTTGCCGCCGCTCGTCCTCGTCCAGCTGCGCCAGCTGAGCCACCTCCTCGTAAAACGCATCCAACGATTCGGCCTGCTCGGCCATCGCCAAGAAGGCCGGGGTCCACAGGTTGTAGTCGCCGATGCCGGCGATGTGAGCGTTGTTGAGGTCGCGCTCGAACCAGCGGTCGTAGCGTGGACCGGCCGTCCAGTCGCTGCTGAGCTCGCGGTAGGCGCTCTTCATGTCCTCGAATAGTTCTGCTTTGCCCCGGGCAAGCAGCGCCTCGTCTTGCTCACTCTCGTAGAGCTCACTCAAACACTGACGATGGTCGAGGACCAGTCCGACAAATGCTCGCTCGCGCTCGAAGGCGAGCTCCATGGCAGCCACGTCTTCGGACGATCCGTGTGACCGCGCCCAGCGTTCGACCCCGAGGCGTTCGACCGCAGTGGCGAACGATTCGTTGAACGCGGTATCACCAGGCAGGTAGACCCGCTGGTGAGCGAGCTCGTGAAAGATCAGCCCGGCGAGACTCCACGTCGGCCGATCCAGGA
>JANQPS010001241.1 GCA_028285365.1 Thermoanaerobaculia bacterium
CGATCTGCTGGCTACCCAGCTCGACGGCAAAGGTCTCGAAGTCTGGGTGATTCTTGAGGGCGCTCACCTCGTTGACTGGAGCGTGAGCGATGCCCGAGCTCGTCAGGAGCGTGCTGAGCTCTTCGTAGGAGTGCAGGCACGCGTGTCTGGCGACTTCCCCGTCGACGAACACGCGATGTAGCACTCGTGACTCGTTGTCTTGCGAGCGCGGATCGTCGACGAGACTGTGGCCGAGGAGGCTGTCGCAGAGGCTGCGCCACTCCCGTTCGTTCTGGACGGCCAGGACAAAGGTGGTGCCGTCACCGGCCTCGAATGTCCCGTAGGGGGCGATACCGGGATGGGCGATGCCCAGCCGGGCGGGCGCCTCGCCACCGTAGCGCTCGAGCAGGTAGGGGACGGCCATCCACTCCGCCATGGCGTCGAACAGCGACACCTCGATGGCCAGGTGGTCCGGGTGAGCCGCCTGTGTGCGCGCGATGAGCGCACCGAGGATGGCTTCGTAAGCGAACATTCCGCAGGCGATGTCGCAGACCGAGACGCCGACGCGGCCCGGTGCGTGATGGCTGCCGGTGATGGATGCCAGTCCGCTTTCGGCCTGAATCAGGAGGTCGTAGGCCTTCTTCGATGCGCTGGGGCCGTGGCTGCCGTAGCCCGAGATGCTGCAGGTGATCAGCCCCGGCTGCTCGACGCGCAGCGCGTCGAGATCGAGTCCCAGCCTGCTCAAGGCACCGGGCTTGAGGTTCTGGACGAGGACGTCTGCAGTGCTGATGAGTCGACGCAGCTGGTCGAGGCCTCGGCTCGTTTTCAGGTCGATGACCACCGAACGCTTGGAGTGATTGAGCCAGACGAAGTAGGAACTGTGTCCGCCGACGGCGGAGTCGTAGGCGCGGGCGAAGTCGCCTTCGGGACGCTCCACCTTGATGACGTCTGCACCTGCCTGGGCGAGGCGCCGACTACAGAGTGGTGCTGCGACGGCCTGCTCGACCGTGACCACCTTGATGCCTTTCAGGAACCCGCTTCGCATCGGGCGAGGATACAGCCGATCGGCGATTCCCAAAGGCGATGACGTGGAGAGGGCGAGTCCCAACGCGGTTGACCACTAGAATCGCCTGAGCATGAAGATCCTGGCTGGTGAGATCGCGAGCATCCTGGCGAGCCGTGGCGCGGAGCGCCCCCGGATGGGGACCTTGGTGCGCTTCGTGGCGGTCCTCGGGAGCCTGATCGCGATCTACGCGACCATCTTCAAGTTCCTGATGACCCTGGAGGGCCAGGAGCACAGCTGGGTGACCTCGGTCTACTGGGTGCTCACCGTGATGTCGACGCTGGGGTTCGGCGACATCACGTTCCAGACCGACATCGGGCGTGCCTTTTCGATCGTCGTTCTGATGAGCGGCACCCTGTTCCTCCTCGTGCTGCTGCCGTTCCTCTTCATCGAGTTCTTCTACCAACCGTTCATGGCAGCGCAGAAGGCGGCCCGGACACCGCGAGCACTCAAAGCAGGGACCAAAAACCACGTCATCATCACCCATCTCGACGCCGTGGCCGCCGAGTTCATCAAGCGTCTCGAGAGCTACAAGCGCGAGTACGCGCTGATGGTCAAGGACACTGAAGAGGGCCTTCGTCTCCTGGACCATGGCTATCGGGTGGTCGTGGGCGCCTTGGACGATCCCGAGACCTATCGACGCCTGCGAGCGGCCGACGCGAGCCTGATTGCCGCGACCGGCTCGGACCCGGCAAATACCCTCGTTGCGTCGACTGTGCGTGAAGTGTCAGACACTGTCCCGATCATCGCTACTGCTGACGACTCGGCATCGATCGACGTGCTGGTGCTCGCGGGTTGCCATCAGGTGCTGCATCTTTCCAGCCAGATGGCGGCCTCGTTCGCCCGGCGGGTGACGGGAGGAGACAATCTCACGCACGTCATCGGTGAGTACGACAAGCTGCAGATAGCTGAAGCCAACACCGTCGGCACGCGGCTCGTCGGGTCGACGATCAAGGACAGCGGGGTCAGGGAGAGCTCGGGTGTCGGCATCGTCGGCGTCTGGGACCGCGGTGCGTTTCAACCGGCGCTGCCCGATACGGTGCTCACCGACCACACCGTCTTGCTGCTCGCCGGCAGTCATGAGCAACTGCACGCCTACGATCGGGCCTTTTGCCAGGCGGAACAGCCCCAGAGCGTGGTGCTCATTCTCGGCGGTGGACGCGTGGGCCGCGCGACCGCGCGCGCCCTGCAGCAACGCGGCATCGACTACTACATCGTCGAGAAGAACCCGAGCCGACCCGGCCAGGACGAGCACTGGGTCATCGGCAACGCCGCCGAGTTGTCGGTGCTGCGCGAGGCAGGTATCGATCAAGCCACGACGATCGTGATCACGACCCACGTCGACGATCTCAACGTGTACCTGACCCTGTACTGTCGCCGGCTCAACCAGACCGCGAAGATCCTCAGTCGCTCGACCGATCGCCGGAACGTCTCCTCGCTCCATCGCGCCGGCGCCGACTTCGTACTCTCCTACGCTTCGATGGGAGCCAGCCTGTTGTTCAACTCTCTGGAGGTCGGAGCGGTCATGAACGTGGCCGAGGGCCTCAATCTGTTCGTCGTCGACATTCCGGACTCACTGCGCGGCAAGCAGCTGATCGACAGCTCGATTCGGGTTCGCACAGGCGCGACGGTGGTCGCCATCGAAGGCGCTGACGGCGAGCGGACGATCAACCCGCCGCCCGAGGCGAAGCTCGGTGACGGGTGTCGACTGATCATGATCGGAGATGCCGAAGCGGAAGAGGCGTTTCAGCAGGGTTTTGCGTGAGCTCGAGGCTTTTTGCCAGCTTTCGCCGTCTCGTACTGCCCGCGCTGGTCTTCCAGTCGATCATCATCGGCGGCGGCTACGGGACCGGACGTGAGCTGGTCGAGTTCTTCCTGAAGTACGGCCCGCTCGGCGGACTCCTGGGGATGCTCATTCCCACGCTGATCCTCGTGACTGCGTGTTGCATGGTCGGCTTCGAGTTGGCTCGTCGACTCAAGCTGTACGACTACAGGAGCTTCTTCAAGGAGCTGCTGGGGCCGGGTTGGGTGCTGTACGAGATCACCTACCTCGTGTTCATCGTCCTGGTGATGGCAGTCCTCGGATCGGCTGCTGGCAACTTCCTGCTGGAGACCTTCGACGTGCCGTACGCGGTCGGCGTCGCGGCGCTACTGCTCAGCGTTGCGTTCCTGGTCTTCAAAGGCACGACCATGATCGAGAACTTTCTAGCCACCTGGTCGCTGATCCTGTACGCCGTCTATCTGGTGTTCTTCGTGTGGGCGATCTCGGCTTTTGGCGACGAGATCCGCGGCGCGCTCTCGGATGGCGACGTCGAATCTGGCTGGGTCAGCTCGGGAGTTCGCTACGCCGCCGGCACCGTTGGCCTCATTCCGGCCGTACTGTTTTCGCTTCGGCACATCGAGACGCGTCGGCAGGCTCTCTGGGCAGGCTTCATTACCGGCCCGGTGTGTCTCATACCCGCGCTGTTCTTCTACTTCGCCATGCTCGGTCAGTATCCGGTCATCCTCGAGCGTCCGGTACCGGCGAATCATCTCCTCGAGGTGCTCGGCTCACGCCCTTTCCAGATCTTCTTTCAGATCATGTTGTTCGGCACGTTGATCGAAACGGGAAGCGGACTGATCCACGCCTTCAACGAGCGGTTGGCCAACAGTATGGAGTCTTCGGGTCGCAAGTTTCCCACCTGGGCCCGACCGATTGTGGCGATCGGCCTGCTGACGGGGGCGGCCGCCCTCTCGCGAGTAGGCATCATCGACCTGATCGGGAGGGGCTACGGCACCATCACCTGGGCTTTTGTGGTGCTCCTGATGGTGCCGCTCCTGACCTACGGGGTCTACCGCCTCTGGCGTCTCGGTCCGGGGGAAGAGATCAGCGGCGAGTCGGCCTGAGCGGCGGCCGCTCGGCCGCATCAGGTCTTTCTCAGACCACTCTCAGGCCACTCTCAGGCCAGGACGTCGACCTGAACCCGGCCGCCCAGACCGCCCAGCAGGCCCGAGGCGCTGGACGCCATCTCGTGCAGGATCTCTGCGGCCGGGCGGATCTGCTTGAGCATTCCCGAAGTCTGGCCTGCCGCGTTCATGAGCAGCTCTTCGCGTCCTGCTGCCCGAATCGAGTGCACGAGGTCTCGGGTCAGGAGAGTCTGCTGGCCCATCGGGAGAGCACGGATGTCGCTCGCCTCCCAGGCTTCGATCAGCGGGTTGGTGATGTTGCGCATGGTCTTGCCGCTGTAGAGACGCGTGACCACCGTGTCTTCGGCTTCGGCGTCGAGGATTCGTTGCTTCTGGAGCTCGGGCTGGTTGGCTTCTTCCGCCACGAGGAACGCCGTCCCGCACCAGGCGCCGACCGCGCCGAGCGCCAGCACACCCGCCAGTGCCCGGCCGTCCGCAATTCCTCCCGCCGCCACGACTGGCAGCGGGGCCACCGCGTCCATGACCTGCGGGAGCAGCGCCAGCGTACCGATGCGTCCAGTGTGGCCGCCGGCCTCCGTTCCCTGAGCGACCACGATGTGCGCGCCGCCGTCAGCAACTCGCCTCGCGGCTCGTGTATTGCCGACCAGCGAGATGATCGTCGTCCCGTTGCTCTCGAGGGCCTCTCGAAACGGTGCCGGGCTGCCGAGTCCCGAGGCAAACACCGGCACCTTCTCCTCGAGGAGGACTTCGATCTGGGCCTCGGCGTAACTCTTGTCGGCAGGAACCCAGTTGGCCGTCGGAGTGATCGCTGGAGCTTGCTGCCACTCGATGTCGAGGTGGTCGGCCAGCTTGCGCACTGCGGCCGTCGCCTCGGGTGGTAGCTCGGGGGGACGACTGGTATCCATGCGTCCGCCACCACCCTTGATGAGGAAGTTCGACGAGAGCAACAGGTCGACACCAAATGGCTTGTCGGTCAGTGAGCGGACGGTTGCAATCTCGGCGCGCAGAGCGTCGGGAGAGTAGGCAACACCTCCGATCACGCCGAGGCCGCCGGCTTCCGACACGGCTGCGGCGAGCCGGCCAGTCGCGACGGGCTCACCGCCGCTCGCCACGGGCCCCATTCCGGCCAGGATGATGGGGTATTCGATGCCGAGACGTTCGCACAGCGGAGTCTTGAGGATCGGTTGGGACATGTGGAATCTCCGTGAGAGTGCCAGAGTCTTTCGAGGTTCAGGACAGATCGTTCGTGGCTCGTCGAGTCAGCGAGCTCGCTGCTGCTCGATCCACCAGTCGATGTGCTCCTCGAGCACGTCCATCGGCAACGATCCGTTCTCCAGAATGGCCTCGTGGAAGTCGCGCAGCACGAAGGTGGAGCCGAGCTCCCGGGAGGCCTTCTGGCGCAGGTCGAGCAGCTTGAGCTTGCCCATCTGGTAGGCCAGGGCCTGGCCCGGCATGTCTGCCGAATAGCGTAGAGACTCTGTCTGGATCTGGGTCTCCGACTCCAGAGTGTGTCGGCGCATGGTCTCGCGACCGCGCTCGAGTGACCACCCCATGGAGTTCATACCGGTGTCGACGATGAGACGGGTGGCGAGAAACACTTCGAGGATGTACATCCCATACGCGCTCAGGGGATCTCCCTCGTAGACCCCGGCCTCGAGCCCCAAGAGGCTGGAGTACGAGCCCCATCCTTCGGTGAAGGCGCCGTGCCAGGTGTTGCGACGGTAGTCGGGGAGTGAGGTGTTCTCAGCCTGGCGTGCGATGTGGAAGTGGTGGCCGGGCACGAGCTCGTGTAGCGAGACTGCACGCAGGTTGAGCCAGCTGCGCTCGTCGAGCTTCGAGCCGTTGTAGTTGTAGCGGCCTACCGGATCGGCGGGAGTGGCGGGCCGGTAGATCCCGTAGGTCTGACTGCCTTCCAGCGCCGGGCCAAGTCGGCGAACTCCATAGTCCGCCTCGGGGCGCGACGAGAAGTACTCGTCGACGACTGCCTCCATCGCCTCGGCTGCATCCATGAGCCGCTTGGCGACCTCCTCGGGTGATTGGGGAAAGAAGCGGGGGTCGGTGCGCAAGAAGTTCCGGAAGACCTCTCGCTCACTCGAGACGTCGTACTTGGCGGCGATCTCGCGACGAAGCTCTTCCATCTCTTCTTCCATCGATGCCACGAGCGCCACGCCGCGCTCGTGCACCTCTTCGGGAGTCACGTCCATGGTGGTCATCTGCTTGACCCGGAAGCGGTAGTACTCCTGCCCGTCGGGGAGTCGGCTGGCTCCGACCTCCTCCGGGAGACCGGCGCGATAGTCGTCGCTGTCCAGCAGCGAGATCAGCGACTCGATCGCGGGATCGATGCTGCCGCTGATGACTTCTGCGGCCTGTCTCGAGAGCTCCTCGCCGACGTCTGCGGGAAGACTCGCCGTGCGGACATCGGCGAGCGCGAACAGGCCACCACGTCCCGAGTCCGACAGGAACGATCGGTGAAGCGCCAACGAGGCGGCGTGATTGGCCTCCCACAAGAAGACGCCGTTGGCGATCTGGCTGCGGACCCGGTTCTCGAGAGCCGTCACGAAGGGTCCCACCTGGCTGAGCAGGTCGAGGTACTCGGCCCGCTGCTCCTCGGAGCCGAGTGGCATTCCGTTGACGACCTGTGCAGCTGGCGGAATTGGGCTCGTATAGCCGCTCAGCACGTTGCCGTGCCAGAACCATCGCTCGGACTCGACCAGATTGGCGAGATCCCACTGGAGGGCGCGCGCGTTGATCCAGGAGGCGTGCGAGAGGTTCGAGCCCTGGGAGCCACCGTCTCCGAGCAGAGCATCGAGCCTGTCGAGCCAGCCGCGAGCCTCGGCGACCGCTTCTTGGAACGCTTCGAAAGACGGGTCGTCGAGCCGCTCGACCGGCAGTCCCTCACGCAGCCTCAGCGCAGCGCTGTTCTCGAAGGAGCTCGTCCAGACCTCGGCAAACAGCTCGTCGAGCTGAGCCTGTGCATCTCCCGCCGGATCCCCTGACGAGCAGGCGACGATGAGGATCAGGACGATGGCAAGGGCTGCGGGCGGCAGGGGGTGGCGTCTGAGCATGACGTGATCCTCGCTATGGCTGACAGGGCGATGGCGGCGCGATACCTTGCCCACGCTGGACTGGGGAGTCGAGTCGGAGTCGCCGGGAGTGTATCGAGCTGCTACCGTGACCACACTCGACCCTGGACACTATGGGCTTGGCGCGCACGGCGCAGGCAAGACACGCAAGTCGGTCAAGTCGGTCTGCGTTCGCGTCGACTCGTCACGCTTCGATCGTCGCCTTGGCCAGGGCCGAAGCGGGTCCGTTGGTGCCGTGCATCGGCAGTCACTGCAGCCCCACACCGACATGGACGCCTTCACACTTCTCCTCACGCTTCTCACGCCTTAGACAAGGAGACTGGTCATGACGACTCCGTTCTGGGCCCTTTTCGTCGTGGTGCTCATCCCGTATCTGCTGGCTGGCTTCGGTGCGGCGCAGCGCAAGAAGCAACTGGGCACGGTCGACAACCACAACTGGCGCGCGGATCAGCTCCCCCAGCTGACCGGCATGGCCTCGCGCTGCTACGCCGCTCAGGCCAACGCGTGGGAGGCGGTGGCGATGTTCACAGCGGCGGTCATGGTGGCCCACTTTGCCGGCGCCGACGAGCGACTGTCGGCGATCGCCGCACTCGTGTTCCTCGGCGCGAGAGTGCTCCACCCGGTTCTGTATCTGGCCGATCAGGCGACGTTGCGCAGTGTCGTCTTTGTGATCGGCTGGGGTTGCTGCGTCTGGCTGTTTGTCCTCGCGATGACGGCTTGACCCCTGCGAGCAGTCGCTCGTACGGCGGAACGAGCGGGGCTAGCGCGAGTCGTTCAGCAGCAACTGTTCGATTTGCTCGACGACGGCGAGAGCGCGCTCTTGCAGTCCCTGTGGGCTGGCGCTCGAGATGGGATGCTCGATGGTTGCGAACTCGTAGCCACCAAAGCCGAGCACGTGTCCCATCAGCTCCGCGGCGTCGACGAAGGCAGTGGTCATGACTGCAGCTGCGGGGACCCCGAGGCGTTCGGCCGAGACGGCGTCGTGCAGACTGCACGACGAGCAGCTGCCTCAGTCGCCGACTCCAGTGATCACCGCGGTCCACCGCTTGGCCTCGTCCAGAATCTCGGTTTCGGCCGGCGCGCTGTAGCTGGCCTTGCGACGGACGTGGACGTCGCCGACACCGTGACGTTCGCGAAGCAGGTCGGAGATGTTGGAGAACAGCTGGTCGGTGCCCTCTTTCCCGTTCGTGATGATCCCGATGCTCGCGCCTTCGAGAGAGTCGAGGCGCTGAGCCGGCTGCCCGTCGGCGGCGTGCTGTTCGTGAGTGGGATCGAGGACCTTCATGAGCTCTGATCCTCTGCTTCGGAGGACGTCGAGTCGGCGGCGGACAGCGGCAGTGGATCGCAGTCGAGGCAGGCGCCGATCGGGACAGTCACCGCGTGGCTCTTGTGTCCCAGCCATGGAGGGATGACGGCTCCGAAGCCGCCGGCCGGACCTCCGGCAGCCACCACGAGCAGATGGTCCGGGTCGGGAAGCGCGCAGTACTCCGTGTCGCCGCGGTCGCGGACGACAGCCTGTTTGCCGACCTCGCTCCACTCGCGCCGGTGGATTCGGGCTCGCTCGAAGATGTGCTCGCGAATATCGGCCTTCGACCAGCCCTGCTGTTCCAGGTGGCGGCGCAGCTGTGGAGGGAGGATGACCACGTAGTGACCCGGCCAGATCGAGTAGTGGCGCATGTTGGCGCGCATCTCGGCGGCAAGAGTCTCGAGGATCTCCTGCGGCTCGGTCGTCCACTCGTTCATGATCTGGCGCGGTGCCCCAGCGGCCAGAACCGTGACGGCGGAGAGACCGTCGGGAATGTCGCGTTCTGCCGCGAGGGACCGCCAGCTCGTCCCTTCCTCGTCTTCGGCGATGCAGTAGGAGAGTTTCCCAGGGTGCCCGAGAGTCGAACGATCGATGCCGCCGGCACGAACGTCCAGGAGATTGATCAGGCAGAGACGAATGGCTCTGCCGATGGTGAGACTGGCGCGGTCACGGGTGCCGAGCGCGTCGAAGCGGCCGGTCATGCCGAGCTCCTGGCGAATGGGGCCGTTGACGATGACCAGCATGGCGCTGCCACCGGTACTGGCACTGGCTCCGTGCAGCGAGAGCTCGGGTCGCAGCATGGCTTCGAGTGCGGCGATCACGACCGGCAGGTGCATCGGAAGGCATCCCGCCATGACCGCGTTGATCGCCACTTTCTCTGCTGTCAACGCCCGCTTCCTGACCGGCTCGACGCCGACGAGGTGATCTGGAACGAAGCCGTTCCAACTCAAGCAGCGCTCGACCAGCTCTTCAGTCGGGGGGACGACCGGGAGGCCGTCCGTCCATCCGCGAGAGTGGTAGAGCTCCTGCGCTGCCGAGATGTCGTCGACGCCGTAGCGCTTTGAACTCAGCTTGGAGACGAGGGTGGTCATCGGATCTTTCTCCGAGATTTCGGGCAGCGGGTCGCTGCTCAGAGCCGGTCGAGGGCCTCTTCGGCCATCTCGAGCGAGCGTGAGATGCGCTCCCGCATCTCGTCGAGATCAATTCCTTCCGAGCTCTTCTTGCCCTCGACGTAGCGGGCGTAGACGCCGTGGAGGATGGCGGCGGACTTCCAGCGGTTGAACCCGACGTAGTAGTCGATGTGGCTGAGATCGCGCCCGGTTCGCTCGGCGTAGCGCTTGGCGAGTTCGGCCTGGACGGGGAAACCGGGGACGGATGTGGCGGTCCCTTCGGTGTCGGCCTCGCGGACGGGCTCTTCCGGCCAGATGTTGAGAGCGTACGCAAGGTCGGCGAGCGGGTCGCCGAGAGTCGAGATCTCCCAGTCGACGACCGCGGCGATCGTGGAGTCCGGACCCACCAGCACGTTGTGCAGACCGTAGTCGCCGTGCACGACCTTGGCGGGCTCCTGCTCGGGGAGATGCTCCAGCAGGTACTTCTGGATGTCGTGTGCGCGTGGGTCGTCGTACTTTGCGGGCTCCATCGACGCAGTCCAGCTGCGGTACCAGGTCCGCAGCTGGCGGCCGACGTAGCTGTCTCGCTTGCCGAGGTCTCCGAGCCCCACCTCGTCAGGATCGACGTCGTGAAGGTCGGCGAGCACGTCGAAGAACGAGAAGGCGAGCCTTTTGCGGTTCTCCTCTGGAACCCAGGACAGAGTGTCCTGTGCGCTGTACAGAGGCCGTCCGTCGATCAGGCCCATGACGTAGAACCACGCGCCGGTGACGTCGGGGCTCTCGCAAAAGGCGATGGCCCCTGGAACGGGCACCGGTGTGGACCCAAGAGCCGAGATCAGTGCCCATTCGCGGCTCATGTCGTGAGCCTTCGGAAGCAGCTGGCCTTGTGGCGGTCGTCTGATGACGGCCTGGCGCCCGGCCTGGTCCTCGATGCGATAGGTCAGGTTGGAGTGACCACCCTCCAGGCGTGTCCAGGTGAGCGGTGGCGACAGGGATTCGACGTGAGCGGAGATCCACGCTTCGACCGCCGGCTGATCGTAGCCCTCTGGGCCGGTGCTTTCATCGTGGCTCGACACGTTGTTTACCTCGTCGGATCTGGTCGGCGCTTCGCGCCCGGCAAGGAGTGCCGGGGCGCTGGGAGCGTTCGCAGACTCTGGTGCTGATGGCAGCTGAGACTACCGCGCGAGCGTCTTTTCGTGCCAGCGCTCCGATGACGTTGCCAATGAATCTGCCGGGGAACGCGTCATACTCGAGATCCGATGTCCAGCAAGCCGGCAATCGTCGAGGCCGCGGGTCGCGAGGTCCAGGTCACCAATCCGGACAAGCTCTACTTCCCCAAGGCGGGTCACACGAAGCTGGACGTCGTACGCTACTACCTGCAGGTTGCCGACGGTGCCCTTCGTGCCATTTCCGATCGTCCGCTGGTTCTGAGGCGCTTCGTTCACGGCGTCGAGGAGAAACCGTTCTTCCAGAAGAGGGCTCCGAAGAAACGACCTTCATGGACCCGCACGGTCACCTTGGGCTTTCCTTCGGGCAGGACCGCCGAAGAGATCGTGGTCACGGATGCGGCTCAGCTCGCCTGGGTCGTCAATCTCGGGTGCCTGGAGCAACACCCACACCCGGTGCGCGCCACCGATCTCGATCATCCCGACGAGTTGCGCATCGATCTCGATCCGGTGCCCGGTATCGAGTGGCCTCAGATCGTCGACGTTGCGGCGGTCACACGCGAGGTCCTGGAGAGTCTGGGGCTCGTCGGCTGGCCGAAGACCAGTGGTTCGAGAGGTATCCACGTCAACGTTCGGATCTTGCCGAGATGGACTTTTGGTGAGGTTCGACGGGCGGCGTTGGCGATTGCCCGCGAGGTCGAGCGCCGCGCTCCTGATCTCGCGACCAGCAGTTGGTGGAAAGAGGAACGGCATGGCGTGTTCCTCGACTACAACCAGAACGCCAAGGATCGGACCGTGGCGGCCGCGTACTCCCTGCGCCCGACGCCGGATGCTCGAGTGTCGATGCCGTTTCTCTGGTCGGAGCTGCCCGACATCGACCCGGGGGACTTCACACTGGAGACGGTACCCGGACTCTTCGAGCAAGCCGGTGATCCGGCGTCGGGCATCGACGACGCCGCCGGGTCGTTAGGCGCGGCACTCGATCTCGTCGCCGAGCAGGAAGAACAGGGACAGGGGGACGCGCCCTGGCCGCCGTACTACCGCGAGCAGGCCGGAACCAAGCGTCCCGCAGGATCTCGGCGAGCCCCCGGCGGGCGCCGCTCGCGCAAACCGCTGATCACGGTGGCTCAGGCCGAGCACGAGCACGAGGCGCAGGCAGGGCTGGAGCGGTGGCGCGAGAAGTATCCAGAGGCTGCATTGCACCTCGAGCCTGCGGACGTACTGGTCGACGTGATGCGTGGTCGATCCTCCACCTGGACTCGGATCCGAATCAACCTGGAGCACGTGCCGGAAGAGCTGAGGCCCGAGCAGGAGACTCCGGACCCTGACTACGACCCATGGCGAGCGTGGCGGGAGTCGAAGGCGAGGGACCCCGAATCGGGCGGCCGAGACTGAGTGTGCCCGAGTTCTCGGCTAGCGCCGCTCGTGAGGGCTCGGCGTGAGAAACGAGCTGAGGTCGACCGGCTCGGGCACGCGAACCTGATCGTAGCCACACTCGCTCGGAGGCTTGTCATCGCGCCAGCGAAGAAAGGTGGCCGCGTGGCGAAAGCGCCCTCCCTGGAGGTAGTCGAACTTGACCTCCGCGACGCGCTCGAGTCGGAGTGGCTCCCAGGCGAGAGACTTGCCAGGACTCCA
>JANQPS010000522.1 GCA_028285365.1 Thermoanaerobaculia bacterium
CAAGATGACCGACCGACGCTTCGACATCGGCCCACACCAGTCCCAACACCTTGCACATGTCGCGACTCATCCCTTGCACATGTCCTGAACTCCCACACCGCCTGCCCGACCAGGTAGTGAACGTTTGAACCCTTCGTCTCGAGAGAGCCGGAGGGTTCCTCGCTTCTGAGGCCTTCGATCAGCGTCTCCCACTGAGCATCCTCGGTTTGCCTGGCGAAGGTCTTCCTCTGCTGACGCATCGTCGCGGCGGCCGTTCCGTCGACGACCGGCTGGACCAGGTCGCCGAACCGGTGGTCGGTGATTTCATCGTCGGTTATGTCGAGCCATTCGAACCAGAACTGATTGAGGCGGCGTCGGCTGGTGTCCGAGGCGTGTAGATAGGCCTGATCGATCTCCTTGAGTATCAGGCAGAGCTGCTGGAAGCGGCGGTCGAGATCGCCGAGATTGACTTCGGTCGCCTCGATCCGCTGGCTGACCTCGGACATCTCGCGGTTGAGCCGGTGAATCTCTTCCTTGACCAGCTCGTCCGGAAGACCGTCGTCGACGGCGTCTACAGGCTAGTGATCGACCAGGACTACGACCCGCCGAAATGAGATGGCTGGCGCAGGTGACCGATCCCGACTCGATGGCTCGGGCAAAGGAACTCCTAGACCTCGTGAAGTCGCCAACGGCGGTTGCTACTGGCGTGCTGCTTGCCTACGCCCAAACGCAGCTCAGCGCCAACAGTCCGATCAAGATCGATCGGACTGTCTGGGCGACCGTGGCCGCTGTTGGCGGCGCAGTCATAGCAGGTGCAGTGGTTGCCGTGATGTTCCCACTGACTTGGCGAGTCCTCGTCACAAACTACGGAAACGGAGTTGAGACCCGACTGCTCGTCTACGTCCTCACCTGGCTGGTGGCGATAGGGACACTTGCGTTTGCGCTCAAGGTCCTGTGGCAAGCGATCGGAGACCTGAAGAACTATCAGAAACCAGACGAAGACGTTTCCCACGCTCCCGATCCCGTCGATGATCCCGCAGCGGCTGAAGCTGATCACACGAGCGAGCAGCTCGGCCTCGACGGCAACTGGAAGCGGTAGGTATACACGGTGACCGAGACCTGCCGACTCGATCTCGAAAGGATCGGCAACGCTGGACGACCGACGCAACGACTCCTAAACCGGGCGACCACGTGAGGGCGCTCCCCGCGCGATCGCAGCTACTCGCAGCCAATACGGTCTCCGTCTCTGTCGAGACCGTAGATGTCTGACCCGATGACCGTCACCGGACCTCCGACGTAGGCAGGACCGTTTCCGCTCCCACCCGCGCAGTCGACATCGCTTGCGATCGGTACGCATGCACCCGTGTAGTTCGGGTCACACGAAGCGGGTAGCGCTGTGGATGAAGGGAGAGCGGTTGTGGGCGGCTGGGTGGTGGTCACTGATGATGTCGTGGGCGTGCTGGTCGTCGTTGAGATGGTGTTCGCGGACTCGACTGTTGAGCTAGGGCCAGCTGGTCTCGTCGTCGGTATCAATCTGGACGGCCCCGAGTCGTTGGCTCCAAGTTGAGTGAGCGGCGAGACGTAGGTGACAACGCGGCTTCCTCGTGATTCGTTGGCCGCGATCGAATAGCCCGACAATCCCCCGACCACGAGGACACCGATGGCGATCACGACCCTCGCTCGTGTCTCGACCACGATCAACCGCCTTGTCTCCTAGGAGATTAGATGTGAGGCTGCGCGACAGCCACAACAAGCACCTTGGCCCCGGACACCAGTGGCGCGATCATTCAGAAACTGGCCAGCTGTGCGTAACGGTAGGGGTCTAGAACATGGCTGTGAGGTGGGTTACCCACAGGGAGCTTCGACAGCTGCTGTCGTCACAGCGGATTGCATGTCGACGGCCAGAAACGGACGAGTTGCAGTTCATGTTCGCCCCGGCCCTCGGCTCAGCGTGCCTCACCCTCGGGCAGACCGATCAACACCATGCAGCCGAATCGATCGAGCGAGTCAGAGTCGCCATCGAGATGCTTGTAGATCAACCGCATCTACTCCCCGCGGATCGCATCTCGACGCTCGACCTAGGGTGGCAGGGCTCCGCGACGGCTTGTAAGAACTTCTCTGTTGGGGTCTCCTTTGGGGAACCGCAGAACCTCATGAGCTCGGACCTGATGCTCAGACTATGCCGCGAGTTCCTGGACTCTCCGAACCGTGAGGCCCAGTAACGCAGATCAGACGG
>JANQPS010001276.1 GCA_028285365.1 Thermoanaerobaculia bacterium
CTGAAGTCGGACTTGAGCCACCGATGGTAGGTCGGGTGATACGCCGAGAACGCTGGGCCAACGTTCGCCACGTCCACGAAGAGACGTACCGCCACCTCGAACACCATACCCGCGGCTGCTGAGGCGACCACGAGGGTCGCGACCCTGATACCGAGCTTTCTGGGGATCACTAGCTCAGATTATAGGCCGGACACGTCGAAGCACTCGACGCAGGGACGAGACGAAGCGCCCGTAGACTGCGAGGAGCTCAACCAGGGCCCGTGTCCTTCGGCCTCGATTTCTCCAGCTTGGTCGGGACGAGAGGATTCGAACCTCCGACCCCCTGAACCCCATTCAGGTGCGCTACCAGACTGCGCCACGTCCCGTTGTCCAAGCAGTGCCGGCTTTCTGCCGAGCTGAAGGCGCCTCAGGGGTATCGGCGGGCGCGCTTCCTGTTCGAGATCCGAGCAATCATCGAGACCGAAGGCTCTCAAGCAGTTCGCTGGCGTCTTCGTGCAGAGCACGAAGACCGCGAGCCAGTTTTTCTATCCGCTCGCGCGGGGCGCTGTCAAGCTCAGTCGTCGAGACGTCCGCTGCGAGGCTCGACGTCTCGTCGAACAAGGTGGGCTCGGGCGCCGCATCCTCTTCGCTTGCTGCCACGTCGCGACTTGATTCTTCCTCTTCCGCCGGGCGGTCGGCTGGCAGATCACTCGAGGCCGTCTCCGATCCAGCTGCAGTCGCAGTCGACTCGGAATCCTGCTCGCTCTCGGACAGCGCGCCGGACTCGATCTCGGCGTCGAGCTTCTTCTTGGCGCCAGCGATCGTGTAACCCTCGTCGTAGAGCAGCTCGCGAATCCGCCGCAGAACCAGCATCTCCTCGGGACTGTAGGTCCGCTGCGCACCGCTCTTGCCGCCGCCCGCCAGCGCCTGGAACTCACCTTCCCAGTAGCGCAACACGTACGGCTGAATATCGAGCTCCTTGCAGACGTCCGCGGTCCGCAGACCTTTCCTGGCACTGGACTTCTTTGCCATGGAGAGATCCTACTGGACCGACGGTGGGGATCAAGTTGAACTGCAAAGGAGCGCGCCAACGGCGATGCAGGTCCAGGTGAACGCGGCACCGACCCCCGAGGATCTTGGTCACTTCCTCTACGAACGGCGCTTGCGTTCGCGAATGACCAGGCGGATCGGGACTCCGTCGAGATCGAGTTGCGAGCGCAGGAAGTTCTCCAAATAGCGACGGTAGGGATCTGAGCGCTCGAGCGTGCGGTTGGCAAACAGCATGAAAGTAGGAGGACCCGTCGCAACCTGAGTCGAATAGAACAGGTTCCACGGCTTGCCCCGCAGAGTCGGGGCATGGTGACGCGCCACCGCCTGATCGAGAAGACGGTTGAGCTCCGAGGTCGAAACCTCGAGACGAAACCGCTCCAGAGCCGGTTCGACCTGCGGCAGAAGGCGATCCAGCCGACGGCCGCTGAGTGCCGAAACGTTCACGCGGGGTGGGTTGCGCGTGATTTCCGACAGGCGCTCCCAACCTTCTTCGAGCTCTTTGCGCTTGTCTTCGTCGAGCAGGTCCCATTTGTTGAGTGCCACGACGACAGCACGACCACCGTCCCAGATCGCTCCTGCGATGCCGAGATCTCCAGAGGTGACGCCGGCGGAGGCATCGATCACGAGCACCGCGAGATCAGCGCGCTCGATCTGACGTCTGGCCATCATGACTGCGAGGTCCTCAGGAGTGTCCGCAACCTGGCTCCTGCGTCTGATCCCCGCGGTGTCCACCAGAACGTAGCGCGAACCGTCCTCGGTCTCGAGCACGGAGTCGATTGGGTCTCGTGTCGTACCGGCCTGCGGCGACACGAGCACCCTCTGTGACCCGAGCAGTCGATTGACGATCGATGACTTCCCGACGTTCGGCCGGCCGACGATGGCAAGACGGGGTACGTCGTCAGCCACGTCCACCGCCGGGCGTGGATTCTCGGCTACCAGCTCCACGACATGGCCCAGCAGCTCGTCGACGCCGGTGTTGTGCTCCGCCGAAATCAGGACCAGTGGCCACACTCCGAGCTGGTAGAACTCGTCGTAACCATTCTGGGCGGCTTTGGTATCCCCCTTGTTGACCACCAGGACGGCCGGTCGGTCGAACCGTCGCAGGGTCTCCCACACACTCTCGTCGGAGGGTACGAGACCATCACGACCGTCCACCACGAACAGCAGGAGATCACTTTCCTCAACCGCGAGGAGGACCTGCTGATTCAGCCCGAGTGGATCGTCTTCTGGAACCAGTCCTCCGGTATCGACGAGCTCTATCGTCACCTCGTCGTCGAGCTCGACGCGCCCGGAGAGTCGATCGCGCGTCACGCCGGGCGTATCGTGCACGATCGCCTGGCGCCTGCCCGTGAGACGGTTGAACAAGGTCGACTTGCCAACGTTCGGGCGGCCGACGATGGCGACGATGGGAGTGTTTGGCATGTCGGCGACGTGATCGTTGGGAGTGTGTGGATCCCGGGTCCGAGAGACGAAGAGAACAGCGCTAGGAACTCTGAGGCTCTACGTCTCGCCGGCTCGGGCGGTGCCACCGGCTCCAACCGAACGCTCGCCCAGGATGGCGGTCTCGGTCAAGTGGCCTCTCGAGGCCACGGGAGCTTCCCGCCAACTGGCGTCGACCCGCCTAGCAGGTCAGTGCAGCGAGTCCAGAACGCCTAGTCTTCAAAGGTCGTCTCGATGGCCCGATGGAGGACTTGCCAGGAGTCTTCTCGGCGTTTGAGCTGGTACTTGACCCGGTTGCGCTGGCCTTCGACTTCCGACAGCACGTGCTCCGTTCCGCTCGCCATGACGGTGAGATTCCAGACTTCGAGCGTCGTGACGAAGGCGTTCGAGTGGTTCCAGATCGTGACCTGTTCGATGTCGAAGCTCTGGAGGCTGGGGACGACGGTCCGGCTCTCCTCGTTCTGGAGATCGGAGATTCGCTTGGTGAGTCCGGCGAGCTCCTTCTCTGCGGCCACGTCGCGCAGCACCTCGACGTTGCCGGTCGCGTAGGCCTCGGAGAGCTTCGGGAGATAGCGGCCCAGCAGCTCTTCGATCGAGGCCTCGTCGTCAGGGTTGACGACGGTAGGGTCCGTACAGCCGACCAGACAGAGGAGGACGACGAGACTTGTTGCGACGAGGCGCGACCGAGTAACACAACGTGAGGGCATGGCCAGAGCTCGAGAACGTGAAGGAGTCAGACGCGAAACCACACAAAGGGGAGCAAGGGGGAACGGCGACCGCGGCAAAGTCCAAGCGAGTCCCCGAGATGACGCCACCTCGGGGCGCGCGACTGTCGAGCGCGCAGCTCCGCGGAACGAAGTCTAGCGCGGCGCGAGACCTGTTGGCGGCACGCCGCCACCCGGACGTCAGCGTGCAGCCCGCGTGCAGGCCTCCTGATAGACCTGTTCCGAGCTCATCCGGTTCCCGTTCGCATCAGCGGCCGGCGCCCAACCGCGAGCTCGATCCGCACGGCCGTCAAGAACGACCACCGCTGGCAAGGCTCCCTACTTCCTGGCCGCACGCGTGTCCTGGCGTCTAAAGAGGCTGCCGTCCATCCCCACGACCGTCAGCTGCAACCAACGCCGCTCTTCGTCGACCTCGGCCACCCTCACGCGCAGCTCGTCTCCCATACGAAACGTCCGTCCCGTCCTGCGCCCGACGTAAGACACACCATCCTCACCCAAGAGATAGTGGTCATCCAACAACGACTCCAAGGACACCAGTCCATCGACGCCGAGCCGCGTGAGCTGAACGAACAAACCCGGCTTGCCGACTCCGGTAACGAGGCCACGATGGATGGAGTCGACCCGGCTGGAAAGGTGACGCAGGACTCGCCAGCGCCGCAGCTCGCGTTCGGCCTTCTCGGCCCGTCGTTCGGTCCGCGAACACTCTCGAGCCACCAGTTTTGGCCCAAGGCGCCGACCTTCGGTTTCGACGACCGACCCGGCTCTCGACACGAGTCCGAGGACCTCCTTGAGTCGTCGGTGCATGACGAGATCCGGGTAGCGTCTGATCGGCGACGTGAAATGGCAGTAGTGCGACTTGCCCAGCGCTCGATGTGGCCCACGGGCAGGCTCGTAGGTCGCGCGCTCGAGCGCCCTGAGAGTGAGTTGGGCGAGCAGGCGCAGTTGGGAACCTTCGAGAGTGCTCGACAAACGACTCACGCCTGCAATGCGCTCCTGCGGTGTCGTGGCGTGGGAGGTCGGG
>JANQPS010001281.1 GCA_028285365.1 Thermoanaerobaculia bacterium
TGCGGCGTCTCCCTGCAACCGCCACTCATCGCAGCAACTGGGCTCTCGAGCGCCATTCCCCAGACGCCAGCCATCAGGGCTACGAGGACACAGCTCCGCCAAACGAGCCCGAGGCTCGTCGATCTCGACTGTCTACTCATGTCGCGCTCCTAGGGGTGCAGAGCGTGTCCGAGCATCGCCGCCAGCTTGGCTTCTGGCAGCAGCCCGATCACCACGTCACCGATTACGAGCGCCAAACCGAGGACGGACGCCTCTCTAGCGACGACCGACACATCGGCCGCAGCCAAGTCAGAGCCCGTCAACGCGACGACCTCCAACGCCTCGCCGACTAGTAGGGAACCTGCCAGCGCGGCCTCGCCGCTCGCCTCGAGGGCAGAAGCGGCCTGTTCCCAGGCGGCCTGGGAGATTTCGATCGTCACCGCCTTCGACGTGGCGGCGGCCGCCGAGGTCGCGTCGGCCACGGGTTCGACGACAAATCGGACACCCTCTGCCGTCGCTTTTGCACTCGTCACGACGAGCTCCGCGCCGCCTTCCAGGATCTCTGTCGATCCCGCGGCAACGAGCTCTGATCCGCGGGCGAACAGGGCGGAAGCTGCCCTGGACCCTGCGCGACTGTCCTGACCAAACATGGGCGCCGCGAGGCTAGTCAGCAGGAGAGTGGCTGCGCATAGCGAAGCGACTTTCTGACGTCTCGAGCAATTCATGCTTGTGGTCTCCAGTTGAAGTTCACGGCGAGATGCCGCTGAACGACCAAAGCCAACGACTCGAGCTCTAGAGTAATTCCCGACCGGAACTCCGCTAGCCGAAAAGCGTTTCGCTGCAACGTCGCTCTTGGCAGATTTGTCTTGCAAGATCTGGGGATTCGACAGCTTGCGGAACGATGTGAGGAGCTCCTGAAACACCTCTGCAGCGAAGCTGGTGCCCAACTGGAATACTCTGAGGTTACCTTCATACACGCTTGGAGCCTTCTTCTCCGATCCACGACGCACGAAAGCTGGGAAAGGCACCGTTGCTCGAAGTCCGGATCGTTTTGCGTCAGCTGTGCTCGCGACCGCTCTATGTGGCGACCGCCGTTGCCTCGTTAGCACTTGGAGTGAGTGTCAACGCCGCCCTGATGCGTAGCCTCCTAGAGGTGTACGAGACTCCGTCGGGCATCGAAGCGCCTGGGCGGCTCGCTCGCATCCAGATCGTCCAGACGGAGGGTGGCCAGCCCTTCGCGGCGGTGCAGGGGCGCGACTTCGAGCTCATCGGCTCGTCGCTTTCCAGCGTCGACGCGGTGGCCGGCTTCACGAGACTGCCTCCCCTCGCGGTTGCCTGGAACAACCGGGCGGAAGAATCGATGGCCATCGGAGTCGACGACAACTACTTCGAGGTCTTGGGCGTAACCGCGGCACTCGGACGACTGATCTCAGGGACTCGCAACGACGATCTCCGAAGTGTCGTCCTCAGCTACGAGCTGTGGAGATCGAGATTCAGATCAGATCTCGACATCATCGGCACGACCCTCGTCATCAACACCGAGACCTTCGTGGTCGTCGGCGTGGCGGAACCCGGGTTCAAAGGCACCGACCGCTGGTCTGACCCCAAACTCGTCTTTCTCTCGGTCGATGCCAGGCAGCTCGT
Organism: Thermoanaerobaculia bacterium; assembly: GCA_028285365.1. Taxonomy (GTDB): domain Bacteria; phylum Acidobacteriota; class Thermoanaerobaculia; order Multivoradales; family Multivoraceae; genus JANQPS01. The sequence continues at coordinate 1,624 of JANQPS010001281.1, forward strand.
CGATCGAGCTCGACTCGCTCCCAAACAGCAACCAGGGAGCGAACCCGCGGTTCCGGAACCACCTGATCTCGACATGATCGTCCGCCTGCGCGAAGGGCGAACGCACCATGAGCTGAGCGCCGAGGTCGAGCACCTCATTGCACTGAGCGAACTCCCTGGAATCGCACAGCTCCAGGGGCGGTGGCCTGAGCCCCTCGAATACAGAGCTGCCCCTCTCACGCAACTAGCTCATGGCATCAACGGTCAGCGCCGGCGCGGGGTCATTCTTCTCATCGGTTGCGGGGCACTGGTTCTGCTCCTCGCGTGCGCCAACCTGGCGAACCTGCTCATAGCGCGTGACCTGGAGAAGGCCAAAGACCTCGACCTTCGCCGCGCTCTTGGTGCGAGCTCAATCGCGCTCGTGCGGCTTCAACTGCTCGAGAGCGCCGCCATCGCTCTCTTGGCGGCCCTCGTCAGCGCACCACTGGCGGCTCTCATACTGCACCGAGTCGAGGCGCTCTGGCCACCACTCGTCGCTCGCGACGCCGTCCGGCTGGACGTCGACGCAAGCCTGCTGTTGATCGCGATCGCGCTCTCGCTGGCGGCCGTCCTGGTGTTCGCGTCCGTACCCGCCCTGATCGTCACGAGACGACGGAAGTTTTCTCTCGCTTCAACGGCGAACGCGACAGACAGCAAAGGCCGGCCCTCGCGAGTCCCACAGGCGCTTGTGGTTGTTCAAGTTGCTCTCGCAGCGGTCATCCTCGTCGCTGCTGCTCTGTCGCTTCACAGCCTGCTCAATCTACGCGCTCTTCCTCTCGGGTTCGAGCCAGATCGTCTGCTGATGTTCGGCTACGACTTCTCGCGAGCTGGAGAAGACGAAGAGTCGGCGACTGTCATACGAGCGAGGCTCCTCGAGTCAGCAAGAGCAAATCCCCAGGTTGAATCTGCTTCGTACAGCACGACCTTCTTCGGTGCCACCTGGTTCACCAACGTCGTGCCGGAGGGCTGGGAGCCCACGAACCGGATTGGCGTGTCGATCAACGCTGTCACGGCCGGACACCTCGAGACGCTGGGGATGCGACTCCTGTACGGCCGCCCCATCGAAGATCGCGACCAGGCAGGAACGACCAACGTTGTCGTCGTCAGCCGCAGCTATGCGGAGCGGGTCTGGCCGGGCGAGTCGGCGATCGGCAGGCGAGTCAACCTCTTCGACCGGCCACATCAGGTTGTCGGAGTGGTAGACGACTCCAAGATTCGGCAGGTCGACGAAGACTTCTGGTACCAGATCTACTACGCCCTGGAGCAAACCTACAGTGCGCGCGTGGTCCTCAACGTTCGGGTTCGCAGCGCAGGTGACCGTGTGGTCGACGAACTCGCCGAGTCTCTGAGCGCGGCAGCACCACAACTCGCGTTCAGCCGCGGCCGTTGGTCGTCTTGGGTCGACGGTTCCATGTGGACGTCACGCGTCGCCGGCTGGTTGCTGAGTAGTCTGGCCATCATCGCCCTTGCGTTGTCGATCTCGGGCTTGTACTCGACGATGTCGCTGTGGGTGACGAGACGGTTGCCGGATCTCGCTCTACGCCTCGCACTAGGAGCTTCACCAAGGGATCTGGAGCTTCTGACTCTCTGGCGCGGATTTCGCCTTGCGGCCATCGGCCTCTCAGTTGGCCTCCCTGCTGCAGCGGTGCTCAGTCCGCTTGGTGAGTCGCTGATCTTTGGGATCTCGCCAACTGAGCCGACCCTCTATCTGATCGTCGGTTCGTTGCTGCTGAGCGTGGCCCTGCTCGGCGCGCTACTCCCCGCGACTCGCGCCCGCAAGACGAGGCCGATGTCGGTGCTCTAGCCTGCGCCTCCAGCAAGCCAAGCTTTAGCCATCACCAGAAGACGGGCTAGCTTGCGCCGTGAGCCCGAGCCGACAGCTCGAGCAGCTCGGAGTTTCTCCCCACGACCACGAGCCGGTCATGAGGCCTGAGGACCTCTGACTGAGCCGGGTCGAAGAGCATCGGCTCTCCGGGGTGTTTGAGCGCGATCACCGAAAAACCTGGCCGCTTCGAGAGTCGTTCGACGGTCTGACCAACCAGTACCGAGTCCTCGTGAAGGAGAACCTCCTCGAGATCGATCTCGGTTCCAGAGCCGGGCTTCGACAGCTCGATGAAGTCCACCACCGACGGTCTCATGAGCGCATTGGCAACCCGTTGTCCACCAAGCAGATGCGGGAGCACCACCTGGTTCGCTCCAGAGGCCTCGAGGCGTTTGGCACCGATCTCGGACTCGGCCCGCGCGTGAATCTGGACCTTGGGGTTCAGATCCCTGGCGTTGAGCACGATAAAGACGTTGTCACTGTCGTTCTCGGTACCGACGATGATGGCTTTGGCCCGCTTGATACCGGCTTCCTCCAGGACCCTCTCCTCCAACGCGGACCCGATGACGTAGTGCAGTTCCTGCCTCTGCAGCTCGGGCTCTTTGTCGGCATCGTTCTCGATCACCACCAGGTCCACCCGCTCACCCAGCTCGTTGATGACGTGCTGCCCGAACCGCCCCATGCCGACAACGATGACGTGGTCTTCGAGGTGCTCGATTTGTCGTCTCATCGTGTGCGCTCCAAGAATGTCTTCCAACCGACCCCCCAGAAAGAACTCCGCCACGACTCCCACCGTGTAGAGGGCCGTTCCCAAGCCGACCATGATCAGCACGACCGAGAAGAGCCGTCCCGCAGGACTCAGAGGGACAACCTCGCCATAGCCGACGGTCGACAGCGTGATGACCGTCATGTAGAGCGAATCGAGATAGCTGAGACCTTCGATTGCTCTGTAGCCGATCGTGCCCGCCGCCGTCAGCAGCAAGAGCGCGATCAGGCAATGAACGAGGTGCTGGCGACCAAGTCGCTGGAGCGGCGTCTTCATGAGGGGCTCGGTACGCGAACTCTATCCTCGCGTCGTCGACGCTCGATGCAGCGCCATCGACACCAGCCACGCCAGATGTCGGGCAAAGCTTCGATCCAGGGGACCATGGTCGGTCAAGAGCCGGTACCACATCGCACCGTAGAGCATGTCCACAGCCGTCGCCACCGCATACGAGTCGAGCGTCGGGACATGCCTCTCGATGATTTCGGAGAGAGTCTCCCGCCGCTGGCTGATGAATTCTTCGCGAAAGGCCGCTCGGAGCCCGTCATCGAGCTGTGCTTGTCCCATCAGTCGTCGAAGAGAGTCTCCACTCGACTCCAGCGCGACAAAAAGCCTGCTCAAAAACAGGCGTAAGTCTGCCTCGAGCGTATCCCCTCGAGGCACCGACACCTGCGTCTTGGCGTGTTGGAGCCAACCGGCCGCCAGGACTTCATTGCGGTTTCGAAAGCGCCGATAGACCGTCTGCTTACCCACGCCGGCCTTGCGGGCAATCGCCTCCATCGTCACGGAGTCGACACCTGACTCCTCGAACAGTTCCTGAGCCGCCAAGAGGATCGCCTCATCGGCGTGGCTACTTCTGGGTCTGGCCACATCGGCCCCCTGTGTTGCGAGACGAGTCGTCTCGTAATAATATCGAGACGCAACGTATCGTAACGTCAACGACACTCGGAGCTCAACATGAATGACAGGTCACCTGTGGCGTTCGTATCGGGAGGCAATCGAGGTATCGGACTGGCACTCGTCGGCGCGCTGCGAAAAAAGCTCGGGCCGGAGGCCCACATCCTCCTCGGCTCCAGGAGCCTCGAGGCTGGGAAACGTGCTGCCGAGACACTGAGTGACGAAGGACTCGAGGCAACACCGATCTCCTTCGATCTCACCAACCCGGAAACACATGCCAAGACAGCCGAGCTGCTTGCCAAACTAGGAGGAGTCGACATCGTCGTCCTCAACGGCGCGTACGCGCCGCAACCTGATCGACCGGCCAGTGACCAGGTGCGAACCATGATCGCGGCCAACAACCACGGCAACCTGGCCGCCCTCGAAACACTCGCACCACTGCTGCGTGCGAACGCCCGCGTGCTGGTCGTCGCGAGCGGCTTCGGCACTTTGGACAACCTGCCCGAGGCGGTGAGAGGCCTGCTCGGCGACCCCGAAGCGACTCCAGAGCAGATCGAAGCTGTCATGGACGACTATGTCGAGGCGGTCGAGTCCGATCAGGCGGGTGACCAGGGCTGGCCTGAATGGATCAATCTGCCGTCCAAGGTTGCCCAGGTCGCCACCGTTCGCGCTTTCGTTCGTCGCTACGACAGCGCTGCCGATCGCCCTGCGGGCGTACTCATCAACGCCGTGTGTCCCGGCTGGACCGACACTGACGCGGCTCGACCCTACCTGGCCGACATGCCCGACATCACCCCGCAAACACCGGACGAGGCGGCTGTGGATCTCGTCTGGTTGGCAACCAGGCCGGCCGGAACCTCAGAGCCCCACGGCGAGCTCGTCCAACACCGGCAGGTTGTCCCTTTCGAACAGCAGGTATGAACCGAGCCCCCAAGCCCCAGTCCCCAAGTCACAGCACCATCGCAGTCCTGCTTCGAGAGACACAGGGCTCGGCACCGGGCCGACGAGGCAGCGCGCCATCCTGACTCCATCGGAGCCAACACCAGGAAACCCCAGTCACTCCCCATGAGACCGAGACGCGCAGTGCTGACCTCCGTCGCCGGCCACCGATCTCGAGGCGATCCTTCTGGGTGGGCGCTGGACGGGGGAATGGCTCGATGCCGATGACAAGAGGTTCATCACCTTCGAGAACAGCGCACACTTCCCGATGCTGGCCGAGTCTGGAAGGTTCCTGAAGACTCTCATCGACGAGTTGTATGGCGTGCTGAAAGCTGGCGGCTCGTCAAGCTCACTCAGTCGCCAAGCGGCACAGCCGGCTCCGCCCGCGGCAGCCGCCACTGGTCGCTACCAGGACAGCTTCCTCAGCTCGCCAGAGGTGAGCTCGATGTCGACGCCCTCATCACTCACCGCCGTCACCTGGCCGCCGTAGAGAGGTGCACCGACCTCGAGCACCAGGAGCCCCGGAGCGGGACCGTAGGCGTAGGCCGTTCTCGCTCCATCGATTCGCGTCATGGCCTTGAGCTCGAGATCTTCCGCTCCCAGGCTGTCGAGTGCTGCAGCCGCGCCCAGCCAGTCCCGCACGAGGTAGTCACTCGAAACCTCGCACGGATCTACGGCTGATCCGCCCTGGCCGGAAGCACTCACCACCCACGGCTCGCGAGATCGATCGATCTCGTGCTCGGCCGCGACGACGACGGCTTCAACGATGGCATCGAGCTCGGCGCCACTCGCGTAGACACTGACGGCCGGCAGGGCGCCCGGCACTCGGATGTCGACGCCCAACGCCCCTTGAAGGAGACAGAGAAGATCGTGGCCCGGGGTCCTCCTCAACGTGATGTCCGCGGGCGGCCCCGTCCATCCATCTGCTGGCGGCACGACGTCCGCGGCGGAGTCGCCCACCCGCGACACCAAGTGGAGCGGACCCGTTCCGATCAGGAGGTCAGCCTCCCGGAGGTCATCAAAAGAGCTCGAGGAGTCGATGGTCACGGAGACCCTCCCGGCAACGTCCGCTCCGACGACGAAGCTCACGCCGAGCGCGTGATGGAGCACCCGAAACAGATCGGCCGAATCGATATCGCGTGACCGGATCAGGAAATCTTCTCCGGCCGCTTCCTCGGTGCCGCGACCGCCAATCTCGACGACTGGAGCCCCTGCCTCGCTGGTGCACACGCCCTCGATCGTGTCGCTGAGCAAGCCACTGCCGAAGACCACGTCGTCCTCCCGCCGCTGAAGCGAACCCGGCATCCGCGTGACCGCCGAGAACTCCCAGCAGGTATCTCCCTGCCGCCATTCGAGCGTCTCGGCCATCAAGCCAACAGCGGCCAGCCCCTCCACCAACCGATCGCGGGCCCGAGCGCCCAGCGCTACTCCCTTCAGGGTGAGCTCGTCACCGAGCCGAACCTGACTCAGTGCCAGGGCGTCTTCGTCGAGCTCTTTCGTCAGACGCTCCAACGGAAGCATCAAGGTGATGGAGCGCTCTGCGAGATCGTCGACCTCGGAGGAGATCCCCAGCGCGACGCTCAGGGCGTCGTACTCGCTCCGAAGCGTATTCAGAGTCTCGAGCAAGAGTCTCTCGGCCGCATCGTCTGCCTCGATCGGATCTTCGGAAGCCCTTTGAGCCTCGGCACGAAGCGCCTCGAGTCCTCCGCCCGACCAGGTCGGCAGGATGATGATCGACTCGAAACGAACGGAGTCCTCACCGTCCGATTCCAGGCGCGCCGTTTCGACGTAGGCAGGTCGGAGTGGACCTGCCACGCGCTCGAAAAAGAACCCGATCGAATCAAGCCCACCCCTGGCGGCAACGACTAGCCGGTTCAGTGCCAGAAGCCCTGGACCAGCGCCCGCCCGAGGATCCGCGCCGGAGGCCACGCGGATCTCCATGTCTCGAAGGCCATACGGCTCGGCGAGCCTGAGGAGAGTCGCCTGTTCACGTTCGAGTTCGAAAGCCGGCGGATAGTCGGCGGCGAGCTCGTCGATTTCGAGTTCAACTCGAGCGATCGCACTCTGGACGGACTCGATCTCCTCTCGGAGCTCCAGGACCCGGGGACTTTCGTCCTGCGCCAAGAGCGGCGTCCAGGTGGTCGCGAAGAGCGCCAGGAGCAGCAAGTGGGGGCATTGCCCTACCAAAGCAGCAGCTCCGAACCTGACGGCTTTGAGCACTGCGCTAGAGCGATCTGTCGACATCTCCACGTCTTCACAGTATGACTCATCGTCTGACACCCCTCGCCTGTCGCCTTCACGCCTTCGCGCTCGAGAAACATCTCCACCTCCCAGACGTCATTAGGGTGCACTTCCCATGAACGGAGATCGCATGACGCAAACGGCCAGCAACCGGCCTTTCGACAAATATCGACTCATACTGCGGCTCGCTGGCTGCGCGCTCTTCCTCGTCAGTGTCGCTTCGGCGCCGGCGATGAGCTCGCCGGCACCAGAGCTCGAACCGAAAGTAGCCAAGGCCGTCCAGAAGCGACTCGAGAAGCTGCGCAAGCAGCACGGTCTCGCGAGCGTCGTGGCCGCCATCGCAAGAGACGGCCAGATCGTCTGGCAGGGCGCCACAGGTTTTGCAGACGTCGAGTCCAAGAGGCTGGCGCAGCCCGAGACTCCCTACCGCATCGCGTCCATCACCAAATCGATGACCGCCACGGCCGCCATGCAACTAGTCGAGGACGGCAAGATGAGCCTCGACGAAAGCATCGAACGGCTGCTGCCTGACTTCCCCGAGAAGGAGTGGCCTTTCACCGTCAGGCACCTTCTCATGCACCAGTCGGGCATCCGGCACTATCACGGCATCGAGAATCGCCCTCGAGAGCACTACCCCACACTCGCAGACGCCCTCCAAGTGTTCCAAGATTCTCCCCTGCGCTTCGAGCCCGGCAGCAAGTACGGCTACACCACCTACGGCTACACGCTGATCGGACGGCTGATCGAGGCGGCGTCGAGCACACCGTACGAAAACTACATGCGCGACCATGTCTGGGGGCCAGCAGGCATGAAGAGCACAGGCCTCGAGTGGAAGGATCGCCCCATCTCAGGGCAGGCGTCGCTCTACCGAATCCAGCAAGAGAAGCTCGTGCCGGACATGCCGACCGACCTCAGCGTCAAGTTCCCCGGTGGCGGTGTCGTCTCGACCGCCGGCGACCTCCTCCGCTTCGCCAACCACTTCTTCTCAGGCGACCTCGTCGAGCCCGCTACCCGCGAGCTGATGACGACCCCGCCGCCACCCCACAACGGCCCTCCCTACGCGCTCGGCTGGATGATCTTCGAGCACGAACAGCTCGGTCGCCTGATCGCGAACGACGGCAATCAGTCGGGAACCAACTCGAACCTCGTCCATCTCGCGGACCACGACATCTCCATCGCCGTCATCACCAACGTGAGCAACCAGGGACGCGTGATCCAGCCGTTCACACGTGAGCTGGCCAACCTGCTGATCGACTGAGCGAGACGTCTCGGTACCGAGTCACCGCCGCCGGCCAACGACCAGGGCAGTCACGATCCACGATGCGACAGCCCAGGCGGCCAGGACGACAAACGAGCGCCCGACCTCGGTCGCCATGCCTTCGGTCAGGCTCGACCGTACGGCGTTGGCTGAATGGTAGAAGGGCAACCACTCGTGAACGCTCGCCAACCACGACGGCAGACGTTCCGGCGGGAAGTTGATCGGCGAGAAGAGCAGCAATCCGAAGATGAGGATCTGCGTGATCAGCCCCACGATCTGAGGACTCGGGATGGCATGGGCCATGGCAAAGCCGATGGAGGCGGCCGTCAAGACGGTCAGAAGGGCAGCTGGGACCAGAGTCCAGCTGGGTTCGAAGGTGATATCGAAGTGCCAGGAAGCTGCCAGCAGAGCGAACACTAGGCCTGGCAGAGCAATCAAGCAGTTGATTGCCAGGGCAGCAGCGATCGTGGTCGTTCGAGGCACCGGCAGCGAGAACATGTAGTCGAAGGTGCCGGTGAGCTTCTGTTGCGCAACCAGTTGCGGCGCCAGGACGAGACCGATGGTGACCATCGACACGACCCCGAGCCCGGTCGAGAGGTAGGTGGCAGTAAAAGTGTCCACGTCGCCGATGAGGTAGCCGTAGCCGACGATCATCCCTGGCCCCAACAGGATCTGCACGATGACGGCCAGCGTGACGTAGAGGCGGAGACTCCGGAGCTCCCATTGCAGGAGCAGCCAGAAGCTGCGCAGCCAATGTGCGATGACACCGCGTTCGCCCTTCGCCACAGGCTGAGCCAGCTCTCTCGAGCCCTCTGGGCGCGCTGAAGAGTCACCTATCAAGAGCTCTCTCCTCCGGCTGCGCCATCGAGGGCGTCGGACCGGCCGATGATCGCGAGATAGACGTCCTCCAAGCTCGAGGCCGACAGCGAATACTCCTCGATGGCCCCGCTGGCGCTCAGCTCTTGCGCCCACCGAATCGCCTCGGCAGCCGCCTCCTGCGAAACGAACACATGTCGTCGATGACCAAGGGTTGCGACGTCGGCCACGAAGTGAGGAACGCTGTCGAGGACTCTGGTTTTCGCGTCTCCGCCGAGCGCGAGGTGGAGCTCGAGACGCAGCGAGTCGCGGCTCGGAGCCTTGAGCTCGGCACTGGTGCCGCACGCCTTGATGACTCCTTGGTCGATGACCGCGAGCCGGTCGACCGACTGTTCCGCTTCCAGTACGTTGTGGGTCACGAGCAAAATGGTCGTGCCAGCGTCGCCCAGGCGGCGAATCTCCCGCCAGAGCAGGCGACGCCTGAGCGGGTCGACATCGTTGGTGGGCTCGTCCAGGATCAAGAGGCGACTCGGCCAGACGGCTGCCATGACAAAGCCGCAGAGCCGCTTGACGCCTCCAGACAGACGATGGCCTGGAGTGTGCCGCCACTCCCCGATCTCCAGATCTTCGATGAGGGAGTTGGCGCGGCGGATCACGTCGTCACGACTACCACCGCGGATTCTGCCGACCAGCTCGATGGCCTCGGTCATCTCGAGGGCGTCGATCGGCAGCGCTCCCTGAGGCAGGTAGGCACACAGCCTTCGTGCCTGATCCGGGAAGGCCACCAGGTCGACCCCGTCGAGATGAATCGAGCCCGAAGTGGGACTGAGGAGCCCGATCAGTTGTTTGACGAGAGTGGTCTTGCCGGCACCGTTCGGGCCCAAAAGACCGAACACTTCGCCACGTTCGACGTGCAGGTCGATCGCCGCGTTGGCCAGCGCTCCCGAACGGTAGCGCTTGGTGAGGTCACGGATCTCGAGCCCCGACCGAATGGACAGATCGTTCGCCATCTCCAATGACAACGCTCCTGCTAGTACCGTGGTTTCAGGTGCGTGACCGGGAACTGACGCGCCAGGGCCTTTCCGAGCGCTGCCGACTGCACCCCAAGCACAAGCTCCCCTCGCGAGCTCCTGGAGTCTCAACCTAGTCTCCTCCTCAGTCTGAGCTGGTGTCGGATCGGTGGTACCCTCGGCGCCTCGGTCCATGCGCAAGCTCGTGTTCCTCAACTCCCACCGGGCCCAGTCCGGCGTGGTGGACGGCAATCACCTGCCCGAGCCACTTGTGCTGCTGTCCAAGGCCTCTGGACGGGGGCGATCGACATCACGCGCGCGCTGGTCAACGGCATCGGCCACGACATCGTCAACGAGATGCCCCGCGAGGGTCGCGACGAGCGTTTCCTCACCGTGTGCAGCGAGTTCGCAGACGGACTGGTCGTCGAGGCCATCGAGTGAGATGTGGGAAGCCAAGTCGCCTGGTCGGGCGTGATCGACTCGACTGTCGCCCTGCTGTTGCTCGCCGCCCAGCTGGGCGACCGCGGCGAGTCCGAACGGCCAGTGGTCCTGTCGCTGACGACACCAAACCGAGCCGCTGGCAGAGCCTCTTCGCAACGCCTTGCGGCTCGATCGGCTCACCCTGACCGGCGAGCACGGCGATCAGTTGTGACATGAAGCCAAGCCGCATCATCACGAGCCCCTCGTCTTTTGTCGTCGAAGACTACGCCCCGGGGCTGACCGTGGACTTCCGTGAACCCGGTGCGACCTCGGACCTCGAGCGAGCCCGCAGGAGCATCGATACCGAGCCTTGGCGTGACCTGCCCCTGGTCGAGCAGCTCGAGCGGGCCGATGCTGCGTGTCACGAGCTCTCTGTGGCCGAGCGTACCGGCGACTTCACCGAGAGCCTCATGAAGTTCTCGGGCGCCGAAGACCCCGGGGCCGCGCTCCGCGCGACTGGCGAGGCTCTGGGCGTCGCGACTGACGACACCGTCGACACGATCACCGCGCTCCTCGAAGCAACTGGCTTGTTCGAGCGCGCTCCTCACTACCCGGTGCGGCTCTACTGTCACGACCCCAAAACCGCGACCGAGCTCGAGAGTGATGCCACTCACTTCGGATTTGTACTCGACGCTAGTCCCGATCTGACACTCGAGCTCGACGACGGTCGCCGATACCCTCTACACACCTCGACGTACTTCTGCTCGCCGCAGCCCGCGCGAATCGTGGGCGCGGGCAGGATCGAGATCCTGAGTCGTTTCGGAGTGCAGGGCCTCCTGAGTCTCGGTGGCCCGGTGGAGCCGTGGGGACGCCTACGCTACATCGACGGCTGCACCGACACCATGCTCGTGCCGCCCGCCAAGCTGGGCGATCCGTGCTTCAACGCGCTCTACTTCCCCGCCCACACTCGTCAGACCCAGCACACACACCCCTCGCTGCGCGCTGGCATCGTCCTGGGCGGCAGCGGCGTTTGCAAGACGCCGTCTGGCGACCACGAGCTCGAGCCTGGCCGGATCTTCTTCCTGCCACCCGAGACCTGGCACTCCTTCCACACCGGGGAAGGCCATCGCGACGGTGAAGAGCGCGCTGCGTTGACCGTGGTGGCCTTCCATCCCGACAGTGACTTCGGCCCCACCGACGACGATCACCCCATGCTCAACCGGACCTACTTCGAGTTCCTGCACCGCCTGCGCTCGACGCTCCGCACCCGTGAAGCCGGCGGCTAGGTTGTCCCTCGTCACCTCACCCGGCTACACCGCCACCAGGTGGCTGACGAGATCGCTCCACGCGCCCCCTGGCACCTACCGCAACCACCCGGCACGCTCCGAAGCTCTCGCGCTCGGGACCAAGGCGCCGCGTCTGGAGCTTCGCGCTTCCCGGACGGGCCGGTGCTGAGCTCCTGTCGCAGCGTTACGCCGAGTAGCTTGAACCGCTAGCCTGCAAGGGTCCGCGCGTTTTGCGATCAGGCGACGAGAGACAACACCTTTTCTGCACGTCGTTCGAGATCGTCTTTCTGGTTCGCGAACAGGAAGAAGATCACCTGGTCTACGCCCAGCGATGCAAAAGCCCCAAGGTCATCCGGATGCGACGCTTCGGGTGCCGGCGCGGCGTACACCTCCACGTCGCTGCGACTCCGGCCCGCTGCGGCCAACAGTTGATCCAGCTTCGCCAACCGCTCTTCGAGTGCGGACGGTGTCAGGTTGTAGCCAAACCAGCCCTGTCCCACCGTGGCCACACGCTGGAGCGCCGGATCACTCTCTCCGCCGAAGAACAGCGGGGGATGAGGCTTCTGCACCGGCTTGGGGTTTTGGTAGGCCGCCTCGATGCGAAAACGCTCCCCTTCGTGCTTCGACACCTCGTCAGACCACAAGGTCTTCATCACGTCGATGCACTCGAGAGTTCGCCCGGCACGATTCCCCCACGGTACGCCGAGAGCCTCGAACTCCTCCTTGAGCCAGCCGATCCCGATGCCGAAGTCGAAACGGCCTCCCGAGAGATAGTCGATGTCGGAGACCTGTCGCGCGGTGTAGACCGGGTTGCGCTGCGGGACGAGACAGATACCGGTTCCGAGCCGGATCCGCGACGTGTTGGCGGCGACGAAGGTCAGCGCCGAAAAGGGATCGATCAAGCTCCTCGGATCACCTCGCAACTTGCCGTCTTCCGAATACGGGTACCGCGACTCGTACTCGGGAAAGAAAAGCACGTGCTCGGGTACCCAGAGGGAGTGAAATCCCATCGCCTCCACCACGCTACCCGCCGCGGCGATGTAGCTCGGAGAGCTCAGGTCGTTGAACGCCATTTGACAGCCGATTTTCATGGTCGCGATTGTACTTCTGACACACTGGCCAGACCGCCGAGAGCCGACCACAGAACTCGTCAGGATCCCTCCCGCCTTTCTCGACGTGCGTTGCCGACCGGGAACCGAGCACTGTCGCCTGCGCCTCGGAGGCTGGGTCGGAGCGCTCGATCGCCCGTCGTGGACGCACAGCTGAAGCGTCTGACCGACGTCGTCGGAAACGAAGAACTCGAGGTCGTCGACCTCCCCGATCGCCTCAGCAAGGCTCGCTTTCTCCACGAGTGCGACGTCTTGTCGGTTCCCACGTCGTATCAGGAGCCCAAAGGACTGTTCGTGCTGGAAGCGCTCGCCGCCGGAGTCCCCGTCGTTCAGCCGGCCCACGGCAGCTTCCCGGAGATCCTCGAGCGCACCGGCGGAGGCATCCTGGTCGAGCCGGGTGATCGAGACGCCCTGGCCGACGCACTCCACGATCTGCTGGTCGAACCCACCAAGCGCGCTCGTCTGTCGCAGGAAGGACGCTCGGGAGTCTAAGCGCACCACCGAGTCGAGCACATGGCAGAAGCGACGCTCGAGGTCTGGCAGAGGCTTGCGTATACCGAGGCGAGCAGGGGCAACAACGAGAGAGTACCCAGTTGCCTCTAGTGGCACTGTGAACCCTGCGACTCAGGCCACGATCTCGAGTGCCGTCGTGGTCAAGAGAACCCGTTAGCGATTGCGAGCAGGCAGTTCCGCAAGCACCGGCCAACATGCCCTGTCCCGACAAGTGTCACCGGCCCCTGCAAGGAGGCCATCCAGAGAGGACACTCGCGCCACTTATGCTTCTGTGACATAGTCCTCTGCATGCCACCACAACCGCTTCCGCCTCGCGACTTCCAGCTCCGCGGAGCCTCCGCAAACCGTGTCTCCAGGTCCGAATCGCGCCGAGGAGCATCCGCGCGCACACCTCCGGCCACTTCTGTCTCGACCGTCAGTGTTCTCGTCGCGGTGCTCCTGTCCTCGCTTCCGGTGAGCGCACAACCTTCGCCTCGCAGCGGCGATGGCGGAGCCCCCCAGGCAGAACTGCTCGTCGACCTCCATCGGGGAGTCTCCCCGCAGGGCTCGAACCCGTTTCCCACCAACTGGACCTTTCGACGAGGCGGAGGCAATCCACGAGATCAGCTCTTCTTCTGGGCAGAAGACGACGCTCATGGAATGGAGCTGTGGACGACCGACGGCACCGAGGCCGGACTTCTGCGACTGACTGACATCTGCCCTGGTCGATGCGACTCGATCGCGACGTTCTCCGGAGAGATCGTGACACCGGACTGGCCCGGCCGTCCGTTGCTCATCGTTGCCGACGACGGCGCCAACGGCCCGCAGCTGTGGCGAGTGGAACGAACGGGTGGCGACGCTCAGCGACTCACCACCCTGCCTGACTTCGCAACCCTAGGAATCGAACCGACGCTCATCCTCTCGCAGGTGACCCTCGATGACGGCCGCGCTCTGTTCGCCGTGCAATCCGGTGGCTCCAGCGGCGGCGCCTGGAGCACCGACGGTACACCCGAGGGCACCGGGCCACTGTGGGATCCGCAGCTGGTCAGCCGCCTGACGCTCCGCGAGTTTCATGACCTGGGAGATCACATCGTCTTTGCAGCCTACACGCCAGAGCTCGGTAGCGAGTGGTACCGGACAGACGGCAACGGCTCGCTCCCACAGCTGATCCTCGATGCGTGCCCGGGCCCCTGCCCGGTGACGACATCGA
>JANQPS010001296.1 GCA_028285365.1 Thermoanaerobaculia bacterium
CCTCGCGGTACTCGGGTGCGTCGGCGGGTGACTACTACATCCTCGCCGACGCACCCGAGTACCGCGAGGAGCTCTTCGACGACGTGATGTGCTCGGGAGGTCTACCGACAGGCTGCAGTCTTGGTGACGGAACGCCCGTCAGTGCTACCGTGGGTGCTCCTACCGCAGGAATCGACTTCGAGCTCGTCCGGCTCGGATCGATCTCGGGAACGGTGACGGCATCACTCGACGACGCGCCGCTCGAGGGTATCGTCGTGGAAGCCTTTGACGACGCCGGCGTCCTTCGACGCAGCGCCCTGACAGCTTCCGACGGGAGCTATGAGCTCGTGGGCCTAGACGGTGGGAGCTACTTCGTGTCAACCGAGAGCCCGGAACCGTTCTTTGACGAGCTGTACGACGATCGGCCGTGTCCAGAGAGCACCTGTCTACCGACGGCGGGCGATGGCGTTGCGGTCAGTCTGGGAAAGACGACGGCGGGGATCGATTTTGCTCTCAGCCAGAAGGGCCGGATCGAGGGAGTCTTGCTGGATGCTACGAGCGGAGCGCCAGTGGCAACGTTCGCCTACGTTTCGATCTACAGCTCTCTTGGCGGAGTCCTCGAATCCGACGTCATCGACTCGGCAGACGGGTCCTACGTGCTGAGTAACCTCGAAGCCGGGAACTACTTCCTCGTGGCCAGGGCCTACGGCTATGTCGATCAGCTGTACGAGGGTATTGCGTGCACACCTACTTGCGAACCAACGACGGGGACTCAGGTTGTCGTGTCCAACGACACGACGAGCGTCGTGGACTTCGCCCTCATCGCAGATCCGGGAGTAGGCTCCATTACCGGTCGCGCCGTCGATCAAAGAGATGGCCAGGGCGAGCGCTCCGTCGTCGTCAGGGTTTACGACTCTGAGCTCGATCAGATAGCCGAGGCCTACACAAACCAGCAGGGCAGCTACGAGGCGGGTGGTTTACAACCCGGCATCTACTACGTCGTTGCTCGAGACTTCGAATTCGTTGATGAGCTTTTCGACGACGTGCAGTGCTCTGAGGATGTCGGTGGCCCAGGCTGCCCTATCTCAACAGCCACACCGGTCGTGGTAGCCCCCGGCGGAATCACCAGCTCCATCGACTTCTTGCTCACAGCCAAGCCTAGGATCGACGCAAGCGTAGAGAATGTCAGCGGCGCACGCATTGCCGGAGCTCGGGTCAGGGTCTATCGCAACGGAGTCTTGGTGGCCTCGTCTCACAGTCTGCCGCACTCATTGATCGTCGAAGGCCCAGGTGACTACGAGATTCTCGCTGCGGCTGGGAACCATGTGACCGAGCTGTACGATGACATTCAATGCGAGTCGAGCAGCATCGAGTACTGTCCGAGCCCTGGCGACCCCGTCTCTGTCGACTTCAACGAGATTGCCGATGTCGAGTTCCAACTCGATCGGTTTGCCGAGATCGATGTCACAGTGCTCGACCAGGACGGCGAACCCACCTCGGTTCTGACCCAACTCTGGGATCTCGACGGAGAGTCTTCTCTTCCTTTGCCACCTTTCGTTGACCCCGGAACCTACTTCTTGACGGCCACCGCCTACGACCATTGGCCCACGATCTATGGAGGGCCGACATGTCTCACGCAGAACTTCGGCCCAGGTTGCGATCCGACCGACGGCCTCCCGATCGAGGTGGACCTCAATGAGACGGCGAGCATCATCCTGACGATGGACGACTGGCCGAGTCTCTCTGGATCGATCACCGACGCCCTGGGAAGCGCTATTGACAGGGAGTACTTCTATCTGGGTTTCTGGACTGCGGGTGGTGTCCTCCAGCAGAGCAGAGGTGTGTTCGTCCAAGGGACCGAATACGAACTCACGCGCCTCGACCCTGGGCTCTATCTCGTCACAGCAGACGCCGACAACTACTACCCGGAAGTCTTCAATGGTATCGACTGCAACTCCGACGACCTCGTCGAGTGTGGGCTCCTCGACGGCTCGCTCGTGGAGCTGGCCGTGAGCTCAACCACGGAGAACGTCGACTTCAGCCTTCCACGCCAAGGCAGCATCAGCGGCCGCGTGACCAACCAAGGAGACGGGATTCTGTACGCCAACGTCAGGGTCTACGACGTCGCTGGCAGCTCGAAGGGAGAGGTCAGAACCGACGAAGACGGCTTCTACGTCCTTGGCGGACTCGAGGCAGGAACCTACTTCGCCAGAGCGGACAGGTTCTTTGACTACGTCCCCCAACAGTTCGACGGTGTCGACTGCTTCGATCCCTGCGAAAACACCGCTGGGACACCAATCGTCGTCGCTCACGGTCAGGACACCCCAATGATCGACTTTGACCTGGCTTCGCCAACGGGCATAAAGGGCACTGTAAACTTTGCTGTTCCGGCGTCATCAACTTTCTTCGTCGTCGAGATCTGGTCTCCGACTGGAGCGCTGATCGAAGAGGACATCGATCTCGATAGCTATGAGTTCTCGCTGTCACCCGGGAGCTATCACGTCACCGTGGAAACGGATGGTTTCCCCTCGATCGCCTATCCGGCGGTGGAATGCGACGGTACGTTCCCAGAAAACTGCTCCGGCATCATCGGTGACCTCATCACCGTAACAAGAGGAGAGATGTTTCAAGCCGACTTCTTGATGGCTCGGCCCGCGAGCCTCGAGACATCGGTATCAAGTCGAGATGATGGCGAACCGCTAGCCGGAGCCAACGTGGTCGTCTGGTCGGCCGATGGAGCCGACGTGCTGTGGACTGGGCAGACGGGAGTCGATGGACTCGCACTCGTGGAGCTACGCGAAGGTTTCGTCCGGGTCGAGGTCTCGGCCCCGGGGTTCACATCTCACCTCTACGGTTTCGGAGACTGCCACACGCCGTGCGATCCGGTGGTCGGATCGCTAGTGCCTCTCAACACAGGCCCGCCGTTTCCGGCCGGGATCACCCTGCTCCGCGAAGGCCAGATCTTTGTCGACGGCTTCGAGAGTCAGTCGTTGGAGGCTTGGGAGCCGGAGTAGGATGACTTTCGCTGGTCGGAAGCAGACGGGGCACTGGAGTTCCGCGTAGAGGTGCTTCGCTGCGCTCAGCACGACGGGTTGAGCGGAGCGAGCTGGATGAACAGCCATGCCTAAGTCGCATCGGGCGGGGCGCTGTCGCAGCCCCCCGCGCCAGACGACTTCTGTGCTGTGCCACAAGACACGTCGAGTGGACCTTTGAGCACTGTGCCCTATCAGGTACGTCGAGGGACACGTCGAGACGGCTTCGCTCGCTGCTGGCACAAGCCCAAAGACACCGTCGTGCTGAGCGCAGCGAAGCACCTCTCGACTGCGACTCAGACGCCAGCGCTCTCGCAACGCGCCATCCGCATCAACCGTCCTTGCGCGCCACCTCGATCGTCTGCGGTCCGAGCTGCATCTCCAATCCCTCCACCTCTCCACCCGACCCGACGTCGAACGAGACCCTCGAGCCTTCCGGCTCGACGACGAACTCGGTCTCGGAGACGGGGATCATCTCCATGGCGGGCTGGCCGGTGATGCCGCGGTAGAGAGTGTCGCCGCGCATCGAAATGGTGATGACGAGCTCGGACATCACGGGGTACTCACCCACGTAGCGCTCCAAGATGCTCTTGTCGACGTCGGCACGCTCGACGGTGGGGAGCGGATCGTCGGTGAGGTCGGCTCGCTCGGGCTCCTTGGCCCCGTTCTGGTAGACGAGCATGTGACTGACGTCGTCTCCCTCCTTGACGAAGGTGAGGTGGGTGAACGAATTCGGATAGAAGAAGTCGACGTCCGAGCTTGGCGAGATGGGCTGGCGCGGGCTGTTGTCGCGCTGGGTGAAGAGCCGACCTTTGTAGAGAGTGACGGTGCGGGTGGACTCATCGTCGACTCGGTAGACCCCAACGTACTGCTCGAGTACGTCGTCGTCGACGCTGACCGCAGAGAACTCCGGGAAAGGATCGCCGATGGCCATGGCGGCGATCTTGTTGGCGACGGTTCCAGGGTTGGCGGGATGCCCAGCGGCATTCGTGAGGACGGCGACGTAGAGCTTCTCCTCCGGCACCCTGAGAGCAAAGGTGCGAAAGCCGTTGATGCCGCCACCGTGCGAGATGCTCTTTCGCCCACGCAGCTCACCAATCGAGAAGCCGTACGAGTAGTCGGTCGACGTGCCGTCGTTGAGCTCGAAAGGCTCGAAGATCTTGTTCATCGACTCCTGATCGAACAGCTCGCCGGTGTAGAGCGAACGGTCCCACCGGGCCAGGTCGTCGACGGTCGACAGCAG
Organism: Thermoanaerobaculia bacterium; assembly: GCA_028285365.1. Lineage (GTDB taxonomy): Bacteria > Acidobacteriota > Thermoanaerobaculia > Multivoradales > Multivoraceae > JANQPS01. The sequence goes on from JANQPS010001296.1 coordinate 4,255, forward strand.
CGACCCTGCCGCGTGTGGCTGAGTCATGCTCAGATACTGGGCATTGCTCCAGCCGCCCGGACCAGCCTGATAGCCCCTGGCGCGGTGCTTGATGATGCGTGAGTGGTTGCCAAAGTCGGAGCGCTCCATCTCGAGCGGCCCGAAGATCCGCTCCTCGAGAAACTCCTCGTAGCTTTTGCCCGATGCGGCCTCCACCACGGCACCGAGCAGCACGTAGCCGGAGTTGTTGTAGAGGTAGCGCTCTCCGGGCGCAAAGTCCATCGGCTCACTCTTGAACGCGTCGATCAGCTCCTCGAGCGTCAGGTCCTCCTTGATCTTCTTGTCCATCCACCCCGGGATGCCCGTGTAACTGCGGATCCCCGAGGTGTGGGCGAGGAGATGGGCCACCGTGATGTCGTGACCGTGAGTGGGATAGTCCGGCAGGAACTTGGTGATCGGGTCGTCGACCGAGAGCTTGCCCTCCTGCTCCAGCAAGAGGATCGCGGCGCCAGTGAACTGTTTGGTGATCGAGCCGAGGCGGAACACCATGTCCGGCGCAAGGGGTACGGCCAGCTCGAGGTCGGCCATGCCATAGGCGCCACGAAAGATCATCTCGCCGTCTTTGGTGATGATGACCGTAGCGCCAGGTTGTGTAGCCGGGTAAGTCTGAGAGAGATAGTCCTCGATTTGTTCGGAGATCGAGTCGGTCACGGCGAATGCTGGAACAGTGCAGACCAGCGCTGCCAGGACAAAGGCCGTCACTAGTCCCGCACTCACTGATCCGAAGGATCTACCTCTGGTCCCTGCGGTATGGATCATGATCCGCTCCTGTGGTTCTTGCGCACTGGTTCTTGGCTCTCGTTTTCCGCGCTCTCGGGCTTTCGTCTCGGAATACGCCGAGCCTACCGGTTGTGTTGCGTGAGGCGCCTCACGTCGAGCCTAGCGATTCAGCTCGAGGCTCTCGAACAGCGGCAGAAGCACTTCGCGCACAGCGTCGGTGAGGTGACCCGCCGGGGCCTCCAGAACGATCTCTGCGCGCTCGGCGCCGATCTCGGTGGAGGCCACGAGTCGCTGCTGAGAGCCACCGGCGCCAGCCGAGTCGATGACCAGCTGGTCCCAGACCCACTGACCAATGGTCTCGCTGCGAACATCGACGTCGCTCTCCGCCGTTCCCTGCCTGAGCTCGCCCAGCCGACCCTGCCAGGAGTCGTCTCGCCAGCCCATTGTGAGTGTCGCACCTGAACCTTCGTTACGCGCTGCAATCGAATCCGGCTCCGCCGACCACGTCCAGCCGTCCGGCAGTCGCGAGCGAATCGATCCGTCGACGGTCGCGACTTCCTGCAAGGTAGCCAGGCGCTTGGGATCACGCTTGCGAAAGACTCCACCAAAGACGCCGCCTTCGAAGCCCGTCACGTCACCGTCGGGAGTCATCATGAAGCGCATCTGACTCGTTCCCGAGAGATTGCGCAGCACCGCCACGGCCTCACCGGCGAAGTCGATCTCGTAGAGGTAGTCCATCGCACCGCCGCGACTGCGTAGATGAAGCGCGTCTCCGTCGGGCGACGGGTAGATCTCGGCGCGCAGGCCGTCGCGCGAAACGAAGCTGCCCTCGTAACGAGCGAGCAGCTCCGAAGGCAGCTGATAGTCGTTGTTATTGGGGTCGGGGCCTTCGGGTACGGCGAAATCGGAGAGCGGCAGCCCCTGCTGAATGCGCATGAGGTTGTGGGCCAGCCACGTCTTGTTGTGGAAGCGATAGGAGTCGAGCGTGGGACCGTTGTACAGAACGCTCGCTCCGACCCCCGCTTCACGATCGAGAATCGTCCACGAGGTCATGGTGATCCGATCACCACCGTGCTGATGGAGCGTGCGGCCCTCGACCTCGACTTCGACCCAGCCCATCGTGTAGCGCACCGCCTCGCCGTAGGCGCCCATCTCGGGCATGAACAGCTTGACCTCGGTTCCAGCCGTCAGGATCAGGTCGACGCTCTCCGGAGTCAGCACCTGGCGGCCCTGATACTGGCCATCGTTCAGCATGGTGATCAGGTAGCGGCCCATGTCGCGCGCCGTCGAGCGCAGCTCGCTCCCTGCCGGCAGCGCTTCGGCCAGGAAATGCCGGTTGGCCGGGCGTCCCTGGTCGATGCCGGTGAAGTGCCCGTAGAGCACATCGAGCTCGTCGAACATCTCGAGAGCCGTCGTCGAACGGGTCATTCCCATGGGCTCGAGCACATACTGCTGCATGTAGCCGCTGTAGCTGAGGCCGGTCACCTCGGAGATCAAGACGCCGAGGATGTTCCAGTTCTCGTTGGCGTACTCGAACGACTCGCCGGGTTGACGCACGAGCCTGAGGTTCGACAGAGCTCGGACCCCCTCCTCCATGGCGTCTTCCGATTGATCGACGCTTTGAAGGAAGCGATCCCGACTGGGCAGACCCGACGTGTTGTTGAGCAGCATGCGGACGGTGATCTCGCCGGCGCGACCGTCGGCGGTCTCGAACCAGGGTAGGTACTGCACGACGGGTGTGTCGAGCTCGAGCAACCCCTGCTCGACCAGCTGCATGGTGGCGACCGACGTCAGCGACTTGGTCTGCGAGCCGATCGCGATCGACGAGTCGGCGGTGATCGGCTGATTGCCGCCGAGGATCTCGACACCGTAGCCCTTGGCGAAGACGATCCGTGTCCCCTCGACGACGACCACCGAGAAGCCTGGCACAGGGGTCTCTTCGAAGTGCTGCTGAACGAAGGCATCGAGCTCGCGAGTGCGATCTTGCGCTGCCAGCGCGGGTACCCAGAGGAGTGCCAGCAGCAGCTGGCACGTCAACGCCGTGCCTGGTCGTCTCATGCCGTATGTTGTGTGTCGTCTCATTCTGTGTCCCCTTGTGCCCTTGTCACTCGACGATGAGGGTCCGCGGATTGAGGTCGAGGAGTCGGGCCGAAGGCAGCCAACCCGCCAGCAGACAAAACAGCAGGATCAGCGGAATCAGCATCAGGCTGCCGAAGATGCTGTTGAAGAGCGGAAACGACACCAGGCCGAGACCGCCGAACAACATCGACAGCGCAAACGGCGCACCCACGAACCACAAGAAGAGCCCCAGCAAGATACCGAAGAGGGCCACCACTCCGACGCCGATCACGACCGAGGCGCGCAGCTGCGCCGGGGTCATGCCCACGGTCTTGAGAATCCCGTACATGCGCCGATTCTCGGCAATGCTCGTGGCGGTCGAGTTGAAGATGAAAAACGACGCTGCCAGCAGGAAGACGCCTGCGAGAAACCCGTTGGAGAAGCGCAGGCCCGTCACGACCGTGTCCATGATGTTGCGGATGAAGTAGTCACCTGGCTGGGCGTCGACCGCCTCGCCGTACTCACCCTCGAGCTTGGCGATGAAGTCCGACACCCCGACACCGTCGTTGAGCGCGACGCCGTAGCGGGACGGCTCGTAGAGAGGATCAGCCCGTCTCATGGCTTCGAGCCGGATGCGAAAACCCGTGCCGCCGTTGTTGAGAGACTGGAAGATACCGGTGACCTCGAGCTCGACCTCGTTGCCAGCCAGGTGGAGGCGAATCGTGTCGCCGATCTCCTTGGCGTGCTCTCGCGCCGTCGCAAAACCGATCGCCACCTCGTCCCCGTTCTCGGGATTGCGTCCTTCGAGGTTGCGGTAGTCGAGCGCCTCGATGTCTCCGTCGACCAGAGTGCCGAGCAAATCCTGGGCGGGGCGACCATCACTCATCATGAGAAGTCCGTCGACGAAGTCAGAGGTCGCAACTGCCTGCACGTCTTCGTGCTCGGCGAAGATCTCCATGAGCTCGTGGTGACGCATGCCGAAGCGGGTGCCGCCGCGAGTCACCCTGACGTCGGCACTGTCGAAGCCCAGCAGCGACGGATCCTCGCGACCTATCTGAAAGGAGTGATCCAGGTTGATCGCGAGAGCTGCCGCAAGTGTCGCAAAAAGAATTGCGCACGCCAGCAAGAAGGCGCGTCGTTTCTGCTGCAGGAGCGTCTTGACAGCCACCAGGAACGGCACGCCAAAGCGACTGAGACCCGCAGCCTCCGGTCCAGAGCTGACCTTCTCGTTGGCCGCGGCGGCTCCGTAGCGAATCGCCTCGGCTGGCCGGACGCTCTTGGCACGACCGGCGACGCGACTCACGAACAGCCAGACGAGGCCAAAGAAGAGGGCCGCCGTCACCAGCGCCAGCCACCACAACGAGTCGCCGCTCGGCGGTGTCCCTGTGGTGCTCATCAGCAGTGAGACCGCGGTCTGAACGAGTGGGATACCCACCGCGATGCCGACCGGCACTGCGACCAGGGCCAGCGCCATGTACTGAAGGCGATAGATGCCGAGCACGTCCTGGGGTCTGAATCCCTGGGAGCGCAGAATGCCGATCAGGCGGTAGTCGGCGAGGATCGAGCTGGTGATCGTGCCGTGGATCGCAAACAAGGCGATCAGTATGGAGAGGACCGAAAACGCGATCAGCATGC
>JANQPS010001329.1 GCA_028285365.1 Thermoanaerobaculia bacterium
GGCCCTTGGGACCGAGCGTGACCTTGACGGCGTCAGCGAGCTTGTTGACGCCTCGGAGGATGGCGCCGCGCGCCTCCTCGGAGTAAACGATCTGCTTAGCAGCCATGACTACTTATTTCTCCTTGAGATGAGCTCAGCCGACAACCGCGAGAATCTCGTCTTCCCGAAGGATGACGAACTCATCGTCGTCGATCTTGATGTCGGAACCCGAGTACTTGCCGATGAGCACCTTGTCTCCGGCGGCCACGTCGAGCGCGCCGCGCTCACCGTTGTCGAGTACCTTGCCGGGGCCGACTGCGATCACCTCGGCCTCCTGCGGCTTCTCCTTGGCGGAGTCGGGGATGATGATCCCGCCCCGCATCTGCTCCTGCTCTTCGAGCCTCTTGACGAGCACTCGGTCATGTAGGGGACGTACGTTCACTTCCGTATACCCTCTGTGGTTGGTTGATGAGGTTCGGCGCGACCGAGACTCGGCGCAACCGGGGAGTTACTGTTCGACTCTTGGTTTGTCGAGGGGCTTCGTCGAGTGAGTGGTAACGAGATCCGCCTGCGTGAGGTCGTCGACCTGCTGTTAGCACTCAACAGCGAAGAGTGCTAATCGTAGGGCGCGGCGTCCCGGGTGTCAAGCCTGCCTCTAGAAATCTTAGCCTTTCAAAGTATGAGTGTGGCATTGTCAGAAGTCACTGACTCTCCCTCGGGACGGATTCCCGTGCTCGACGGCGGCCTTTCGACCGCCCTGGAAGGCCTGGGCTGCGACTCCGGCGGAGCGCTCTGGACGACGGAGGCGCTCCTCGAACAGCCACACGTGCTTCAGCGGGCCCATGAGAGTTTTGTCGCGAGTGGGATCGACCTTCTGTCGACTGCGACCTACCAGCTGTCCGAGCTATCGCTGAGCCGAGCGGGCATGGAGTCCTCACCAGAGATGATCGGGGACCTGCTCAGGCGAAGTGTGCGGATCGCGCGGCGAGCTGGCCAGGTCGCGCAGCCAGACGAACGTCGACCGGATCGGCAGCCAGGGGTGGCCCTGAGTCTTGGGCCGTTTGGCGCGGCCCTCGCCGACGGCTCGGAGTACCACGGTGACTACGGCGTCTCGATAGCCGAGCTCGAACGTTTTCACGGGGAGCGTCTCCGGGCTGCTCGTTGGAGTGGTGCCGATTGCCTCTTGATCGAGACGGTTCCGAGTCTTGACGAGATTCGGGGTCTCGAGTCGGTCCTGGAGACCCTCTCACTCGAGGTCCCGGTTTGGGTCTCGATGAGTCTGCGCAGCTCCGGCGAGTTGGCCGACGGAAGTGCGTTGACAGAAGCTGCGGGTGTCATCAGCCGCGCTCCGATTGCCGCTCTGGGTGTCAATTGCATTGCGCCAGAGATCGTCGCGGGCGCGCTCGAGATTCTCGGGTCCGTTTCCGATGTGCCCCTTATCGCCTACCCGAACTCCGGTCGCGTCTGGGATGCCACCCTGCGGCGATGGGACGGTGAAGGCCGCAGGCTGCGGGACTTCGTCGAGGACTGGATCGATGCGGGTGTCTCGGCGGTGGGAGGTTGTTGCGGCGTTGGCCCTGCTGAGATCGCGGACCTGGTGTCGAGAGTCGAGGAGATCGGCTTGCGCGAAAGGCCTGGCGTCAGAGGAGACTAGGGAGTTTCCGAGAGTCTTCTCGGCAGATCACCCTGTCGATTCTGCTCTTCGAGAGCGAAACACTCCATGCGTGCTCGAGCGCTGCGCCGAGCTACGCCTGTGGACGTCGATCAAAGGAGTGTCCGATGTCTCGTGAAACAGCTTGGAGACCACCTCAGTCCGCTCTCCCCGGTACTCGGGGTGCGCTCGGGCGCTCGTCGTGGATGTGGGGACTCGGTCGGGTTTTGACCGTCTTCTCGTTCGTGTTGGTCGTTGGCTTTCCAGCGAGTGCTCAGGAGTCGAGCCACCATCACGAGGATTCGGGACAGCAGCATGGGGAGAAGGCCGGCGAACACTCCGAGGATCACGGTGGCGATCACGGCGGGATGAACTGCTCGATGCACGGCGGCTCGGGTCACTCGGGTGGCTCAGGCGACTGCCAGATGCATCACGGAGCCGCGAGCAAGACCGCGGGCTGCTGCCAGCACGAAGGGGCGGCCGCCGACGGCGAAGAATCGGCAACTGGTGGTCACGCTGGAGGGCACTCTTGCGGGGCAGGCGGAGGCCATGGCAAGGGTCACGGCGGTCAAGGTCAAGGTGGTCGAGCTCACGGTGGCTGTGGCCACATGGGGGATCGTCAAGGCGCGCATGGAGGCGACGGAGCTCGTGGGGGCGGCAAAGGCGGCGGACATCGATCTCTGATGGCTGCGATCCACACCCTGATCGACAACCATGACGCCATCACGCGCAACGTCACCCACACCACAGACGGTGTCGTTACGGTCACGCGCACTGATGATGCGGCTTTGGTCCCGACCCTTCAGAAGCACGTCCTGCAGATGAGTGAGCTACTCGACGATGGCGGCAGCATCCGACACTGGGATCCCCTATTCGTCGAGATCTTCGAACATGCAGAGCACATCGAGATCGAGCATGAGCTGCTCGACGACGGAGTCAGGGTGCGCGAGACGTCTGCGGATCCTTACGTCGTCAAGCTCATTCAGGCCCACGCGGCCAAGGTCGACGAGTTCGTCGAGCGGGGCAGGGCGGCCATGCACGAGCCGACTGCCGTGCCGGAGTAGTAGCGGGAGGGGGGGACGTCTGGCGCCAGCGGTACTCGAGACGGAGTCGGAGCTTTGCGTAGCGAGTAGGGGCAGCTGGGGCCAGCAGGGAGCAAACGGGGAGAGACTTCGCGGGTCGGCGGTGGCGACGACGGTGATCTGGTGGTAGTTCCCAGCGGCCTGGTCGAGGTACTTCCTCCATGCCGGTTCTAGATTGCGCTGCAGGCGAACATCCCCGCCGGCATTCCGTCAGCATGACACCAGAGGCTTGATCGGGGTGAGTCCTGCCTAGAAGGCAGGATGCACCTGCTCGAGTGCCTTCGAACTTGGCTCCGGCGGACACGCTCGACTGACGAGCGGCCTGAAGACGTCGCCGCGGCCGACTTGGCTGGTTGGGTGCGGAGGCAGGGCGTGCCTCCTGTGGGAGGCCGCGCGCGTCGGGTTTCTACAGACCCGCGAGCATCTGCTTGGCGGCTTCCGCCTCCTTGTGGCCGGGGGCCAGTGAGAGGAACTTCTCGAGGTGGCTCTTGGCGTCGGCGGTCTGTCCCTGTGCGGCGAGGATCCGCCCGAGCAGGTAGTGACCGTCGGCGTTGTCGGCCGCGCCAGCGAGGACGAGCTCGGCGTACTGCTTGGCGTTGCTCGTCTCGTTGGCCTCGAAGAACTTCTGCGCCTGCTCGATGATCTGCTTGGCGGCTCCTTTGTCCTGGGCGAGCCACTTCTCGCCGGCTGCTCTCGCGCCGCCGTCATCACCCTTGGACATGTTCGCGAAGAACGTCAGTCTGAGGCCTTCCTTGTGGTTCGGCGAGATCTCGAGGAGGTGACCGAGATGGGTCAGCGCGTCGTCCCACTTCTGGTCGTTGAAGTACAGCGCCGCCATGCTGCGGTGCGCAGGCGCGAGCGACGGGTCGAGCGTGATGGCCTCTTCGAAGAGCTCGATCGCCTTGTCGTTCTCTTCGGCCTTGACATGTTTGACACCCTCGTTGAACACCTTGATGGCGTAGTCACCATTGGCACCCATCGAGATCAGGTACTGACGGACTTCCGGGAGCTTGTCCTTCTTGCCGGTCGCGCGATAGACGTCGTAGGCAGCCGGAGCAACCTTCGGGAGTCCGGCAGGGTCGAGGCCAAGGTAGGTCTCGAGAGCCTTGCCAGCGGTGTCGATGTCGTCGAGGTTGGCAGCGATGAGCGCGATCATCCGAAACGCTTCGGATTGACTGGGGTCGAGCTCGGCGGCAGTCTGGAACTTGGCGAGTGCTTCGGCCTGGTCGCCGCCGCTCTGCACGAGCCTGACGCCTTCGTTGAACGATTCGACCGAGAGTTGCTGGTTCTTGAGGGCCTGGTCGATCATGGTGATCCCGGCCGTGGTGGTGACGCCCGGCTCGACGTTCACGTCGAATGTGTGGTCGGCGAGGCCGTCCTTGACCAGGACGAACTTGTAGGCGCCGGCGTTGGGCAAGTTGACCTGGTAGCGACCTTTCTTGGTCGTTTCTCCGGTGATCGTGCCTTCGGCGTGCTCGATGGTGACCTGCACGCCTCCTAGCTTCTTGCCCTTGGCGTCGGTGACTTCGAGCTCCACTCGTCCGCCCTGAGCGGCGAGGGCTCCCGCGGTCAGGAGGATGGTGAAGAAGCCAAGGAGCCGGGCAGCCAGGTGGCCTGCTTTGGACGCACTTGCGGCGGGTGTGGAGTGGTCGAGCATGGTGTCCTCTCGTAGTCCAGAGACGGGCTCTGTGGGTGCGGCAACCGTTGGATTCAAGCGGCTGCGTCGGGGCGCACGACGTTGCGCGCGACGAGTCTGACCGAAGTCAGACGAATAGGAGGTCGAGGGATGAGGAATCTAGCTGATTCGAGCGTAGGCGAACAACCCGGGGTTCCGCTCGCGTGAACAAAGCCCGGGTGAGCATAGAGAGCGTAGCGATCACCCGACGTGGTGGCATCCCAGGTGACAACGTCTGGCCTTGGATGTGACTTCCCGTGGAGCGTGCGAATCAAGAGAAGTGCGAGTGAGAGGGTGGAGGCCTGCCCAGTTCCGGCCCTGGGACCCGTAAACTCGCTTTTCTCTTGTTGTTAGCGCCGTTTTTTCTTCTATCATCAGCTGGCATGGTGCGTGCTAAAGGTTTGGTTGGATAGCTCCGTCTCGCTAGGCGGCCGGCCGAGTTTTGGGTACGCCACCAGGACTCCGAGCGACCGTCTCTTTCGAACCCTTTTCGATTGGGTCCGAGAGAATCGGCGGAAGCTCCCTCAGCAGTTACCTCTCGGTCGGTGCTTCACGTGCGATCGAGCCAAGGGGAGTCAGTGATCTCATGAATTATGCCCATCATCTCCTGAGTCGTTCGCCCCGGTCCCGCGCTTCGCGTCGGGCAGTGGCATTCCTGGTCATGCTCACGGCGGCGTGCAGCTTCATGGCGACGGCCGCATCGGCTCAGATCGCTCAGGAGTACTTCGTCCCCATCCGTGACGATCAGATCCGCGACTGGGCGGCTTCGATCAACACCAACAACTCCGGTGACACCTCGGGAAGCAACCCCGACACGGTGCGCTCCGTGATCTCGATCGCCGCGATCCAGGCGGGCACGACCATCGTCTGGGACCACTGGGAAGACGGCTTCGAGGACGACCTCGAGAACGTGGCCGGTTTCCAGGACACCACGATCTTCATCGGCGACAGCGACATCTCGAACGGGGGACCGCCGGGATGTGGGGCCGACGCCTGTGACGTCATCCTCTCGGACACCTTCCTCGTCTTCGAGAACGACGTGCCGGCCAACCCGTTGGTGCCAGGTGCTTGCGTCGATCGTCCGTCCTGTCTCTTCGACGGCGGCGACCGTATCGGCACGTCGCAGATCGTTGCGATCACGCGCGCCGGCTGGCGGTTGCAGGAAGACACTCTGCTCGCAGGTGCGGTCGAGGTCTTTCCGAGCTATACCTGGGGTCGCAACTTCGAGATCCCTGCAGGCGTCAACAACAACTTCGCATGCGACGAATTCTCTGACGACGAGAGCGGTACACCCACCGATTTTTCGACGATCTGTGCGTTCTCTTACGTAGCGGCGTCGATCACAGCCGGTATCGACGGCGCCAGCATCAACATCGACGCCGACGGCGACGGGACCGACGACATCTTCGAAGTCCTCGGTTCGGGTGAGTCGACGATCGCAACCAATCTCTTCACCGGTGCCGAGATCACGGCGACCGACGACGTCGAGGTCCACATCCTCACTGGAGATGTCGGGTCCAACTACGAAGCGCGCTGGTTCAACCTCGTGGCCACGACTCAGTGGTCGGACACCTACTACACGCCGGTAGCGACGACCGTTCCCGCGACCCCCACGGCGATCCTGCTCTACAACCCCGACGACTCGTCCTCGATCGTGGTCGACGTCGAGACTTGGGACTTTGGGACCGGCACCACTTCGACTACCGTGACCGTGCCGGCGGGAGGCACTAACGAGTTCATCATGCCGGATCCGAGCGGCGGCGGGGACCTGACAGGAGCTCGCTTCTCGAACTCGGGTGGCGCCTCGTTTTTTGCGATCTCGGTCAGCGACTACGAAGACGTCGGGTGGGACTGGGGCATGACGCTTCTGCCCGAGCCGCTCTTGACGACATCGGCGGTGGCCGGGTGGGCTCCGGGTCGCAATGAGGCTTCCGGCACCAATCCGCTGGAAAACGGATCGCCGATCTGGGTCGTTGCCGAATCGGCGACGACACTGCAAATCGACTATGACGGCGATGGCACGACAGATACGACCCAGGCCGTCGAAGGTCTCGAGGTTTTCCGGATTTTCGACCCGAACGACCAGGACCAGAACGGCCTGATCGTCTCGACGCTCGACGGCACGCTGATCACGGCGGCCTGGGGTCAGGACCCCGAGAACGCGTCGTTCGCGGCTCCGGCCATCGACGTCGGCACGACGGTGGTGCCCATTCCGCTCCTCGACATCGTCAAGACGGCGGAGCTGGTCATCGATCTCAACAATGACAGTACCGTCGACGCTGGCGACACGATCGAGTACACGATTCGTGTCGAGAGCATCGGCACGACGACGGCGCTGTCGGTCATTCTCGAAGACCCGCTGCTCGACGCCAACACGACATACGTGGCGGACTCGACCGAGCGGGACGGTTTGTTGATTGCCGATGACACGGTGGGCTCGACGCTCTTCCCGCTCGACGAGGGCGGCATCAATCTCGGCGACCTGCCGACGACCACCGTGACGCTCATCACCTTCCGCGTCCAGGTCAACGATCCCTTGCCGCCGGGCACCATCCAGCTGCTCAACTCGGCCATCGTGACGAGCCCCGACGGCGGCGGAACCTCTACCGTGACCGTGCCAGTGCTCGATCCGGGCTTGGTCCTGACGAAGGCGTCCAGCCCGACGACTGACGTCCTACCTGGTGAGCAGATCGACTACACGATGACGCTAACCAACAACGGCGTGACGAACCAGAGCGGGATTCGAATCCTCGATGCGCTACCGGCGCGCACGGTCTACGTGCCGGAAAGTACGTCCGTGACGGGTTATCAGCTGAGCCTGTTCCAGGCCGTCGATCGGTTCGACACCGAGAGCTACGCGAACAACGACGGCCCCGACAGCTTCGACGGCAACTGGACGGAAACGAACGATACTGGAGGCGCGACGGGCGGCGACGTGGAGGTCCAGGGCGGCGGCCTGACGTTGACCAGCCCAGGTGGCGGTGCTCTCGAAAGCGCCCAGAGATCGGCCGGCGACCTCACTGCGTTTACTGAGGGAAGTATGTCCTTCACTTTGCGCCTCGGGTCGGGTCTGGACGCGACGGACGCATTCGTAGTTGAAATTGCTCCCGACGGGTCGACGTTTACGGTGCTCGAGACGATCTCGGGCTTCACCGGACCTCAGGGATTCTTCCGCAACTACGACATCACTCCGTACCTCGGTACGGATGTGACGGCGCGAATTCGCATCACCAACTTCTACGGTGGTACGGATGAGTCCATCGAAGTCGACAACTTCCAGATTCGAGCGCAGGCGTCGGCCCTGGCGACTCGCGACAACATTCCGGCAGGCGGCAATGGTGACCTCGTCGACGGCGTGCCCGAGAATCTCGTGCTGGCGCCCGACAACTTCGGATTGGCGCCGACTGAGTCCATGACGATCACCTTCTCGGTGACGGTCGAAGATCCTCTCGACCCCTTCGAGTCGGCCATCGTGAACACGGCGCGCGCGACCACGATCGACAACCCGTTCCCGCTGTTTGCCACGGTCGTCGATCCGGTGACCGAAGGCGGCACCATTGGCGATCGCGTCTGGCTGGACGCCGACGGAGACGGTATCCAGGACGTCGGCGAGACCGGACTCGCTGGCATTGGCGTCGATTTGTATCTCGATGACGACGGAACACCCGGGCCGAGCGGCGGCGACACACTGGTCAGCAGTACGACCACGGACGCCAACGGCAACTACCTGTTCATCCACCTCCCGCCGGGCACGTACTACACGAACGTGACCACAGGCGTCCCCGCGGGTCTCGTGACCTCGCCAGGGACCACGGATCCGAGCGCCACGCGTACCGTGACGGCTGAGGAGGTCTTCCTCGATCTCGACTTCGGCTACACCAACGCCGATGCGGCCACTGCGATCATCGGCGATTACGTCTGGAACGACGCCGACAACGATGGCATCCAGGATGCCGGCGAGGTGGGGATCGGCGGTGTCACGGTGACTCTGATCGACACGAGCGACGGCTCGACCGCGGCGACGACCACGACCGCTGCCAACGGCTCCTACCTGTTCGTCGGGGTGGATCCTGGTCAGTACCGGGTGGAGGTTTCAGGTACTCCGCTAGCTGGTGCGACCCCGACGATCGGTCCACAGAGTGAAGGTGGGTTGGTGAGTAATCCAGTCACCGTCGTAGGTGGTGACGTGCTGGTGGACGTCGACTTCGGATTCGATCGTCCTGGCACCTACACCATCACGGACTCGGTGTGGCTGGACGAAGATTCGGATGGCATCTTCGATGCCGGCGAGAACGGCATCGACGGCGTGACCGTCAATCTGGTGGATGGTGGCGGGAACATCATCGGTACGGCGGTCTCCGCGGCGGACGGGTCGTTTTCGTTCACCGGAGTGCCCGATGGCACGTACACGATTCAGATCTCCGACGTCGCGGGCGAGCTCAACGGCTTCAGTGGTACCACGGTGCCTGCTGACGACCGCTCCCTCGGCGTGGTCGTCTCTGGCGCCGACGTGACCGGCATCAACTT
>JANQPS010000041.1 GCA_028285365.1 Thermoanaerobaculia bacterium
CCGTTCGCCATCACAGAGAAGGAGTGGAGGGTGGCCAGCGCTCGCGACGGTCACCCTCCACTCCTTCTCTGTGATGGCGAACGGACTCGCGAGATCGGCGAGCCGACTCTGCCTCTGGGAGTCTCGCTCGCAGCGACCGACGTCGAGGTCTCGGCGGAATGCCACGACGACTCCTTCCTGGTCGCCTACACCGACGGTGTCTACGAGGCTCTCTCCCCGAGCGGCGAGCCTTTTGGCTATCAGCGGTGGGCAGAGCGCCTGCCGAGCCTGTCGGAGTACAGCTCAGCCGAGATCCTCAAACGACTCCTGCTCGAGGTAGATGACCACCGCCGCGGACGTGCAGCCGAAGACGATCTCACGGCGGTCGTCGCCCGATGTACTGCCAACGCGGTCTCGTAGCTGTCCCGTTGAGGTCTCGCTGCTCTCTCGTCGTTCTCTCGGGGCCTGGGCTCTGAACGTCAGGCTCAGAACGTCAGGCGCACTGACAGAGCTCGATGACGAAGTTGCGCACCGCCTCGACGAACGCCGAAGAGTGTTGCGGGTCCATCAGCGCAGACATGTGATCGGCACCGTCGAGCACTTCGACTCTGAGCTCGGACATCACGCCGGTCATCGCATCGACGCCTTCTTTCAGAGGATCGCGACTCCCGATGACCGCCAGAGTCGGAACCTCGTTGGCCTCGAGCTGCTGTTCGCGAACCGTGAGCTCGGACATCCCGCGGATGGTCGCGGCGAGCGCCAGCGGATCGTTCATCGACAGGATCATGTTGCTGGTCATCTCGATCTGCTCGGGCGTCAGCGGATCACCGTCAGTCGGTTGGAGGGCGCGTAGCAGCGGAGCCGCGCCGCGACCCTGTTCTAGCGATTCGGCCAGCTCGATCATCACCGAGCGGTCGTCACTGGCCCGCGACCAACCCGCTCCACCAACAATTGCCGAGAGGAACCGCTCGGGAGATGCGGCCAAGAGCTTCATCGTGATGAAACCGCCCATCGAGTAACCGGCAATGTGAGCCTGCTCGATCTCCAGGTGATCGAGCAGGTTGATGACGTCTTCGACCATGGCCACCCCGTACTGCGCGGGATCGTGCGGTTTGTCGCTTTTCCCGTGTCCGCGGTTGTCGATCGCGATCACCTGAAACTCTTCCGCCAGCTTGTCGAAGATTCCGGGCAACACCCAGTTGGCCTCCGCACTTGCGGTGAAGCCATGGATCAACACGATCGGATCGCCCTGGCCCTTGGTGATGTAGCGGATGGTCGTACCGTCAGAGTCGAAGGTGCCTTCTTCGAGGTCCATGGCCGATGTGGTCGCAGGAAGACCCAGCAGTGCAGCAGCTAGCAAGAGTCGAGACAGGCGGTGTCTGGCAATCGAGAACATGGTTCGCGTCTCCGTTTCTTCTTTCGGGGATTATGACGAATCTGGCAACCGCCGGGACCTTCGAGGACCGCAGACGGAGCCTCGGAAGCCAGGGCTCGATCAGCGACCAGCAATGTCGTCTAGACTTCTCACAACTCCACCCAAGAACGCCCGCCAGCAGCGGGCAGAGACGCAAAGGCAACGAGGTCACCACATGTCACTCGCCGCATACAAGGTCCTGCACATCCTGGGAATCCTACTGACGGTCGTCGGCCTGGGAGCCGTTTGCCTGCACTATGCCAACGGCGGCAACCGGGAGAGCAATCAGAACCACGGACTGGTCAACGCCTTGCACGGCGTCGGCTTGCTCATCATCCTGGTGAGCGGATTCGGCATGCTCGCGCGTCTCGGGCTCAACAGCGGCTTCCCGCTCTGGATCTGGATCAAGCTCGGACTCTGGGTCGTGGTCGGTGCCTGCGCCATGGTGCCCAAGCGCTCACCCCAACTGACCAAACCTCTGCTGTTGATCTTGCCGTTACTCGGCACGTTGGGCGGCTACCTCGCGATCTACAAACCGTTTTCGGGCTAGGGTTTGCCTTCAGGAGAGCGAAGCAGGCCGCCCCTTGCACGCTCACTCAAGGGTAGTAACCTGTCGCGGTTCGCACCTTCACTCCGGGGCGTTTGACTTTGACGGTCACTCTTCGAAACCCGTCTCCGCCCTGCGGTGCCTCGTAGCTCATAGCGTACTGCTGGCGAAGATCGGCCTCGATCTCGCTGTAGATGCCGTCAAGCTCTTCGGCAGAACCCGCTCGAAAAGAGACTCCGCCGCTACCCTTCGACAGGGCAAAAAGCGCTCGATCGGCTTCTCGCCGGTCCTGAAACGTGCTGTTGGAACCACGTGCGTCCTGCGCGTACGGGTTGCCCAGAGACCCCAAGGCAATTGTGTAGACAGCAACACCTGTTTGCTGAGCGAACGCAAGGGCCTGATTCATCGTCAGAACACTGTGCTCGTCAATTCCGTCAGTCAGGACCACGAGAGCGCGCCGGCCTCGCCCTCCGGCTAGATAGTGAAGACTGGTGACCACGGCATCACGAAAAGCCGTCCCGCCGTTGATCCACAGTGAGCTCGCAGCGTGCCGCAGCCTCTCGCCATCACTTGTGAGCGGCACAACGATCTTCGGTATCGTGTCGAACTGAACCAGAGCGGCTCGATCTTTCTCACTCACCACACTCTCCAGGAATCTCGCCGCCGCCTCCTTCACGAGGTCACCCTGAACCGCCATCGACGTCGACGTGTCCACCAAAAGCACGACGCTGATCGGCAGATCCTCTGAGCGCTGGAACTCTAGTATCTCCTGTTCGACTCCATCTTCCTTGACCATGACCTCATGTCTCTCGAGGTCAGGAACCGGCCGACCCCTCTTAGTCATGCTCGCATAGACCTCGACCAGGTCGACATCCATCGATTCAGCTACCCCCATCAATGTCCCAGGCTGAACAACACCGGCCGACTCGAGCTTGCGCCCATCGTCAAGAACCACAGCAGCTTCCACGACGACAGAATCTCTACCGCGAAGGGTAAGCGTCGTCGACCAGGGCGGCTCGTACAAGGTCGTCACCGCCTCGCCATCCAGTGAAAAGGTCATCGTCTCAACGGCTCGCCCAGCTGGCACAGCGACAGTGGCCCTGGGCCTTATGACGCTGGTCCCACCGTCCTCGTCAAATCGCAATGGGCTCAGGTCGTTCAACCTGATCTCGAACCGCTGGGCACCACTGTTCAGTGTCACCTGGTCGCTTGCCAAGGGTCTTGCATCGACAGCACGCGCGATCGCAGTCAGCGTCACTGCCTTGGGAGTCGAATCGAACTGAATAACAGAACTGAATGGCGGACTTTCGCTCGTAACAACCGTCTCGCCGTCGATCTGATAATCGACGCTCGACACCAAGCCAGTTGTGGAAACCGAAACTTCGGTCGCTCCGGTCACTGGGTTGTCGTCCAAGCCTTCAGAAATCCTGATCCTAGGCGCAGTCGCAATGGCGGAGAGCAACGTCGCTTGTGGCGCATCTGGAGGACGTTCCGCCACCGAATCAACCAACTCCGGGACCACTACCTGAAAGGACACCGGCACCGTTCTGCTGTCCTCAGTTAGTCTCACCAAAACGATCAAGGGACCAGGCCTCGCTTCGAAGTCGAAGGGAATTCTGACCCGATCTGCCTTGTCAAACACATTCGTGTCAAACGCGAGCGGCTTGGAAACACCACGAGTCAAATCGATCAGATCTGCATGGACCGAAAACGTGCTCCATGGAACCTCGGCCGGTGCCTCGCCAAAAGCCGTTCGGTCAAACTCCAGGACCGCCGAGGCGACCACATGACGTTTCTTCGTCGTCGTGCCTGGGTTGAAGGGAACTGGCACCGCACGACGTACGACCTCTATCCAGGCCAATGAGAGTCGCGCGCTTTCTCTTAACGCGTAGTACCCTTCGAGAGGATCGCTTACGTCATCATCTGCATAGCCATGCCCGGCGTCTCTTACCTGGCCCATGGCCTCAAACTCAGCGTCGGTCGGAACGTCGGCCAAAGCTCTTTCCAGATACTGTCGGTAGCCCGGAGCGGACGCAAAACACCCCTCTCTTTCAAGGCGCCCCAAGAGCAACTTGTTACTTATGCCACCCGGCAAGAGCGTGTCGCCGGGAGCGAGCCTTCTGCAGATACCGTCGCGCTGATAAAACACAAGCGACACCGGGTCAGCCTGAGGCCTCCTAAAAAAGAGAAGATCCATGTGCGGGAGTGAACATGTATTTCTTTGGTTTCCCGGAACGTGCCATACTTGAACATCAGAGCCATTCAGCCCTCCGCAGTCACCAAACGTCTTCCTATACACAGGCCAGCCCAGTTTCAGTATTGCCTTTTGGCGTGGATCTCCAATTCGTGGATACGCCAATCGCGCCTGCGTCGCGAGCCTGCCAAAGGCCTCTCTAGCCTCGTTTCTGGCGGTGCCGGGACTGGGATCCCGTTGCGCCCAAAAGTGCTGTACAAACGTGAACAGCCGTCGCTCGTCGACATCCCGGCCGACAAGGTTCTCGAAGTTAGAGGCCTCTTCCGCTCTCATCAAGACGGAAACCTCGTCCGCCCACGCGCGCCAGTACTCTTGGGGCAAAGCTATCGGATCGAAGGAATCGTTCGCCTGTGCAAATAGGACAAAGAGCAGGAGACAACTCACCGGCATTAGGGGACTCCTCCTCGCTGACATTGCTGTCCGGCGAGACTGCCGGGACCGTAGCAGCGCGCTTACGAATCAACCTACCAGTATCCTCTCCCGACCGCTTGAGCTCATCAAACAGATCTGGCGAGGCGAGGTAGAGGGCCTCACGGGGTGGAGGTTCGTCGAGTTGGTCAATGAGGTGACTTCGCAACGCACTGAACCTCGTTTGCCAGTTACTACTCTTCGTGCCTCACGCTTGGCGCAGCGCGCTGCCAGGTGTCAAGCCGGCTAAAGGGAAGCAGAGGAGTCCTCAGTAGAAGGAATCGCGCGGGCGATAGCGGCGTTCTTCGCTCTCTTTGCTTCCATGGCCTCGCCTGTTGCTGCGACTTAAGTCGAGCCAATCTTGACTCTAGCACGCTCGCTGGGCGCCAGCTTCCTCACAGCGAGATCTCATCGCGTTCATCGACTTGGAGATGAAGCTCTGATCGTGGACTTGGAGATGAAGCTCTGATCGTGCTCGTCGGATTAACAGCCGGGAACGAGCACGACAAGGCCTTTCAATCGTCGACTTCTTCCAGGTGCCACTCACAACGCAGCCTTGACCACTCAGGCGAACGGCCTCTTGCGCCCTCTGGTCGAGCGCAGCATGCCAGCTGGCAACGGCCTGAGCTCCCCGGGCTGAACGATCGTTCATCCGCATTCAAACGGTCTTGCGGTTGAGGCGTGTTTCAATCGGTCCATGTTTGCTGAGACATCGCACCTTCCGAAGTCAGGCTGGTCTCTTCATAGGTGCAGACTCCCAACTAGGGTGGCACGTCACATGGTTTGTTCGACAAGCGCTAGGCGAGCCCGGTCGTGAGCAACGAGGTGCGAGCTCTCGGCGACAGCCATTTCGCTGCAGGAGTGCTCTTCGAACGCTAGGACGCATCCCGCGACGACGGCCGAGCATTCCTCGGAAGACTCGTGCAGGTTAGGTGCCGAGCCTGGCTTCACCGGAGTAGATCAGGAAGATGGTGGAGCACGAGGGTCCGTCCTTCGGCGAAGGAACCCCTTAGAAGGTTGCAATGACCTCCAGCGGCCTAGGGTCGATGAAGTGCAAGGAGGTCGGCCAGACGAAGACCCTGGTCTTCCGGCCCGGCCTGACGAGCCGTCCTGGAAGCTGCCTCCAAGTTGCTTCGTCTGGCACGATCGGACCTGGCTCTTCCTGTGAACGGATCTTGACAGTCACTCGATCGCGTTGCTACGTTGAACAGCGTCAGTCGCTCGTCGCCGACGAAGCGCGGCACAGGACCACGAGATCGACCATGCCAACGATTCGATCCAACCGAACCCTCAATCGACCGATCTTGCTGTCGAGGCACGGCGCGTTTACGCACGACATCGCCGCGCCCTGCCCAGGACGTGGTGGATGAAGGTCTCCCCCTCATGAGACCAGCCACCGTTCCAACGACCTGAGATAGCGCGGCCCACCGGCCGCGTTTTTCTTTTTTCGGCCGCGCTCAATGGACGCGAAACTTGGACGAACCTGCCTGACTGAACTGCATTCCTAGCTGAGGACTCACTCATGTTCGAACAGCTCGAGAAACACGCCGCTACAGCACGCGACAACCTGGCGAAGGCGACCAGCGTCGACGACCTCGAGAACTGGTGGCGCCAAACCCTCGGGCGCAAGGGCGAGGTCCAGCTTCTCAGTCGAGGGATGGGCGAGCTGGCAGCCGCAGACCGCCCGGCGTACGGCAAGCGCCTGAACGAGGTCAAAGGTGAGCTCGAAGCGGCCTTCGAAGAGCGCAAGGCCGAGCTCAAACAGCTCGAGCTAGCGCACAAGCTCGATGCCGAAGCCATCGACGTCACCTTGCCCGGACGCCGGCCTGCGGCGGGAACACTGCACCCGTCGACACGGATCATGCGTGACATGTGCCGGATCTTCGGCGACATGGGGTTTCAGATCTATCGCAGCCCGGACGTCGTGACCGATCGGTTCAACTTCGAGTACTTGAACATGCCGCCGGAACATCCCGCTCGGGACATGCAGGACACCTTCTACACCACCGATCCGAACGTCCTGCTGAGAACCCACACCAGCGCCGGACAGATCATGGCCATGCGCGAGTACTGCCCAGAACCGATTCGCGTCGTCCTTCCTGGTATGTGCTACCGCAACGAGCAGATCACGGCGCGCAGCGAAATCCAGTTTCACCAGATCGAGGGACTCGCAGTCGGACGCAACATCACCTTCGCAGATCTCAAGGGAACTCTCATCGAATTCGCTCGTCGCTACTTCGGCGCAGATCGCGAGACCCGCTTCAGAGCCAGCTACTTCCCGTTCACCGAGCCCAGCGCCGAGATGGACATCTCGTGCATGCTCTGCGCTGGCAAAGGGTGCCGAGTCTGCAAGAAGACCGGGTGGCTCGAGATTCTCGGCTGCGGGATGGTTCACCCCACGGTGCTGCGCTACGGCGGCTACGACCCGGAGGAGTGGAGCGGTTTTGCCTTCGGCTCCGGACCCGAGCGCATCGGCATGCTGCGCTATGGCATGACCGACATCCGCTACTTCTGGGGCAACGACGTCCGCTTCCTCGAGCAGTTCTGAGCTGGGTGTGGTGACGACCACACCAGCTCAGAACATCACCCCGCCCATGGCTCCTCTCGGAGCCGGGCTCTGATACGACGGCTTCACATCGCTCAGACATCCAACGTTCGACCGCTTCAAGCGAGGGCCTACTCGCTCCTCTTCCGAGACAACCAACACGGTGTGGTGACGACCACACCAGCTCAGAACACCACCCCGCCCATGGCTCCTCTCGGAGCCGGGCTCTGGTTCGAAGACCCAGAACTCGCACAAGGCCAACATCAGATCTCGAACAAAGGTAGCCCACTGGTACCAGCACGACAGTTCCGGAAAGACCCATGCTCCTCAGCTTGCAAGACCAGAGAACGCCGTCCCCTACTGTCATTCCGACGGAAGGCCGGGAGAGATGCCGGACCGCAGCGCAGTGGTCGGACGGACGGACGGAGGAACCTCGACCCACAGGGTTCGAGAGCCGAGCGCACCGCCGTCGTTGCCACACTGCTGCCGCTGGCGATCGCTGCCCCGAGGTCGGTCTAGCGGGTGACAGGACCGTCGCTTGCGACGACAGCCATCGCGCCAGGCGCGGCGAGACAAGCCACCGCCTTCTCGTTCACGACATCGAACACTCGACTCAGGACTGACCGATCATGCGTGTACCCATCTCTTGGCTTCGTGACTTCGTCGACATCGACCTGAGCCCGGACGACCTCGCCGAGCTCATTACCAACGCCGGTATGGAGGTGACGACGATCGAGCGCATCGGTGTGACCGGCGCCGAGTTCGAGTGGAGTCGCGAGCACGTCGTCTTGGCCCGAGTGCTCGAGGTGGAGCGCCATCCGAACGCCGATCGCCTCGTCATTGCCACCGTCGACGGCGGCGCCGGCGAGCGCCGAGTCGTCACCGGGGCCGGCAACCTCTTTCCTTTCATCGACGACGCCACTCTTCGCGAGCGCCAGGTCATGAGCCCCTTGCTCCTCGAAGGCGGCGCCTATCTCGACGCTCACAAGGACGGCAAACGAACCAAGCTCAAAGGCAAAGAGATCCGCGGCGTCTACAACGACGCCATGTTGTGCTCCGAGGTCGAGCTCGGGCTCGGTGAGGATCACGACGGCATCATGCTGTTCGAGGCCGACGAGCTCTTGGGTGAAAGTACCCCCGGAACGCCTCTCGTCGAGGTACTCGGCGACGCCATCCTCGACATCGACATCATTCCCAACATCGCACGCTGCGCGTCGATCCTGGGTATCGCGCGCGAGGTGGCGGCGCTCACCCGCACCGCGCTCGAGGAGCCCTCGTACGACGTCCTCATGGAAGGTGGCGATCTCGGCGGACGAGTCGAGATCACCACCGAGAACCCGGAGCTGAACCCTCGCTTCGTCGCTTTGCTGATCGAAGGAGTCGAGCAGAAACCATCACCTCTGTGGATGCGCCACCGCCTCGCTCTCGCCGGTCAACGACCGATCAACGTCGTGGTGGACATCAGCAACTACGTGATGCTCGAAATGGGCCAGCCGAATCACACGTTCGATTTCCACTTCCTGCGGAAACGCGCAGAGGAGTACGCCCCTGACGGACCGATCCAGATCATCACTCGGCTCGCTGAGCCCGAGGAGACCCTCACGACTCTCGACGGCGCCGTTCACGAGCTGAAGCCCAACAACATCCTGGTCACCGACCCCAATGGCAACCTCAGCCTCGGCGGCGTCATGGGTGGGCTCGACAGCGAGATCCAGCCGGAGACCACCAACGTGCTGCTGGAAGCGGCTGCGTGGAATTTCATCAACATCCGGCAGACGTCGCGCCAGCTCGGGCTCAACACCGAAGCCGGCTTCCGGTTCTCGAGAGGTGTACATCCGAGCCAGGCGTTGCTCGGGGCAAAACGTGCGGCCGAGCTCCTGCGACAGCTCGCTGGCGGAACCGTGGCCAACGGCATCATCGACACGTACTCACGACCACCAGAACCCGTCACCATCGACCTCGCAACCAGCTACGTCAACCAGCGCAGCGGACTCGAGCTCGAGAGCGGGCAAATCGCCGACTGTCTGAGACGGCTGCAGTTCGAAGTCGAAGACCCTGGCCAGGGCCAACTGCGCGTCACCGTGCCGGATCACCGGATCGACGTCGAAGGCAAACACGACCTGCTCGAAGAGGTCTGTCGCATGATCGGCTACGACCAGTTGCCCACGACGGTGCTGCGCGACACGCTCCCACCTCAGCGAGGCAATCCCCGTCTCGAGCGCGAGGAGCGCGTGCGCGACCTCCTCGTACAGCAAGGCCTCAACGAGGTGATCACCTACCGGCTCACCACTCCCGAAGCCGAAGCCAGACTCTCCGATACGGTCTCCTCCGATCCCTACATCGAAATCACCAACCCGTCGACGCGTGAGCGCTCTCACATGCGCCACAGCCTGCTCGCGTCGGTCCTCGAAATCGCCGCGGCAAACAGCCGCTTCCAGAGTCGACTGGGCCTGTTCGAGGTGGGATCGGTCTTCATCCCGAATTCGGAGACCGGACTCGCCGACGAGCCGGCCCACGTGGCCGTCGTTCTCGCAGGCGACCGCTCGATCGGAGCCTGGGATCAGCCTGACAGCCGGCCAGTCGACTTCTACGACCTCAAAGGAATCATCGATTCGCTGCTGGGAACCCTCAAGATCGAGGTCACCCTGTGCGCGGCCGAAGTCGACGGTTTGAGACCCGGTCGTACCGCCGAGCTCCGAGCGAATGGCGACGTCGTGGGACATCTCGGAGAACTGCACCCGCTCGCCATCGAGCGCTACGACTTCCGCCTGGAGCGAGGCCGTACGGTCGTCATCGCGGACCTCGATCTCGAGCGAGTGCTCGACCTGCTGCCGGAACGCTACGAGGTCGAGCCGGTCCCCACGTTCCCGGCGGTGCGTGAGGACCTTGCTCTGCTGGTCGCCAGCGCCACGGAGGCACAGGCCGTAGAAGGCTCACTTCGCAAAGCTGGAGGCAAGCTGCTTGCGGACGTCGAGCTCTTCGACGTGTACGAAGGCGATCGGCTCGAGTCGGGCCAGAAGAGCCTCGCCTACCATCTCACGTTCCAGGC
>JANQPS010000532.1 GCA_028285365.1 Thermoanaerobaculia bacterium
AATGGCCATGACGTTGTCCTGACGGTTCTCTCCCAGGAAGCCCCCCCGTCTCGGTGCCAGGAGCCCGACGACGATGTAGGGCTCGCCCAGAAGGGCGACGGGACGACCCAGAGCACTGGCGCCTGCTCGACTCCCGAAGAGAGCCGTGGCGATACCGCTGCCGAGGACTGTCACTCTGGCCCCTGCGACGTCCTCCAGCTCGGTGAACGGACGTCCGTGGTCGAACTCGGCTCCAGCGATGTCGAAGAAGCTGGCGGTGGCGCCTTCGACGAGGACTGTGTCCGATACGGCCGACCCGGCGCGTGCACTCAAGGCGCGGCCGTTGATGACCGAAGGAACCTGGATCTGCGCCGCCGCTGCGGTGATCGAGTCTGCCTCGCGAACGATCACGTCGCCGAACTCGCGCTCCAGCGGCAGTCGACGCGCCTCGTCTTCGGACGCAGGCTGGTAGGGATCACCGGTGAGGTGGAAGGCGAAGATGTTGTCTGTCCCCAGGTCGCGAAAGAGCAGGGCAATCTGGTTGCGGACGTTGGCGAGGAGGGTCGCGACCATGACGACCGTGACGATGCCAATGACGATGCCGCCAATGGCCAGGGCGCTGCGGCCCGGGTTCTGTCGCAACGAGTCGTATGCCAGGAGGGCCGACTGGGTCGTGGACTCGCGCCAGCTCAGCCTCTTGGACGGCGAGGGTGTGGGGCGAGTGGGAGACTCGGTGACGGAAGCGGTGGTCATGAGGTAGACGTCCTATTCGGCGCCCTGTCAACTCGGCGCCCTGTCATTCAGCGCGCAGTGCGTCGACGACGTTGATTCGTGTGGCGCGGCGCGCCGGAATCCAACCCGCGATCAGGCCGCTCGCGGCGGCGGCCGCCAAACTGCCGAGCATGGTGGGCAGGGTCAGCTGCAGGTCGAGCCCGAGGCCGCCGAGGAGTTGCAAGAGTCCGAAGGTCACGGCCAATCCGGCTACGCCTCCGAGGCACGCGATGGTCACCGACTCGGCCAGAATCTCAGCGAGGATCTGTCGCCTCGAGGCCCCGACGGCCCGTCGCACTCCGATTTCCAGGGTGCGCTGGGTGACAGCGACGAGGATCGTGTTCGCGACGACGACGATGGCTGCCAGCAGCGCCATGGCGGAAATCGGCGCAGCGGCGACCCCGATCCGCTGGGAGATCGCCTGGACGAAGCTGCGTGCGGCGTCGGGAGACAACACGTCGAAGTCGTCTTCTTCACCAGGCCGGAGCTGATGACGCGCTCGCAGCGTGACGCGCGCTCGGTCTTCAGCGTCGCTCGTAGCCCAGGCTCGGGTTGCCGAGTCTGGCGCGCGTGCCGTGATCTGCAGCGACTCCGCGCCACCGTAGATCCGTTCGTATGTCTGCAGTGGGATCCATACGTTGCGATCCAAGGATGCTCCGCCGACGGAGCCTTGAGGGCGCTGAATTCCGATCACTCGAAATCCTCGGCCGGCAACTCGAACGCTCTGACCCAGGGCGTCGCGACCAGGAAACAACTCTTCGGCGATGGTGGCGCCGATCAGTGCGACCTGCTGCGCACTGTTCTCCTCCTCGGGGAGAAAGAACCGCCCGCGGTCGATCGTCAGGTCGCGGATTTGGTTCATGGTCGAGGTCGCACCGAGGATCAGAGCCCCGTCGTACTTCAGAGAACCGGCGGCTACCTGGCCGCGCTGACTCACGGTGGCTCCGTAGAGGGCTCGGCCGTCGGCAAAACGCTCGAGGAATCGCAAGTCGTTGCGCTTGATGTCCGGGTTGCGCTCGAGCTTGGCCTCGAGCTCGGTGCGGCTGATCTGACCTGGTGCCGCGATCTTGGCAACGACGAAGGTATCGGCGCCAAAGGCTCTCGACGCGTTGTCGCGAGCAAACCGTTCGACCCCGTCGAGAGCGACGACCACGGTCGCGATGGTGGCCACCGCGGCAGCGATTGCGACTCCCGCAAGTCCCGCTCGCATTGGATGGCTGCGAATGGCAGTGACACCCTGGAGAACCGCCTCGGTGAACGAGAAGGGGTGTTGGGCGGGTTTGTTGTCAGCGAGCGTCTCGTCGACCACGATCAGGGCGTCCCAAAGCTGCTAGCGGGAACGCACTGCGTCCCCGTCCGCAAGTTCGCGCAGCACGTCGTAGGGTCCGACCACCACGTTGGTGCCCTCGTCGAGCCCGGTCACCTCGATGTCCAGTCCACCGATGATGCCGCTGGTGACCTCGCGGAACCGGGCGCTGCCGTCTTCGACGACGAACACCCCGGTGGCCTCCTCTGTGGAGTCCGGTCGACTGCGGATCACGACTGCCTGGAGCGGGACCGTGACCACCCC